>DIHU01000202.1:0-36325 GCA_002420315.1 Akkermansiaceae bacterium UBA5688 | reverse complement strand
TGGGTGTGGTCAGGGTATTATTTTTTTGGCTAGACTATTATCCCGGATTGACCCATTTCGATCAACCATGAGTCGCGATCAAATTCTCCTTCTCATTTTTCGGGGTGGAACTTTTTTGTGCCTTTTGGGGTGGGCCTGGACCCACTTCTACTGGGAGGGCTCCTATGCCGTGCTTGTGTGGAATCAAACGACCCAGGGTTTGGCGGAAAATTGGGATGACTTTGTCGGGTCGGGAGCAGACGACGGACTGGTCCAGCGATGGCTCGGGGTCTTGGCTTGGCTTTATCTGGCTGGGACGGTTTGTGCCCTGACTGTTCGCCGGACTTCGACTTATCAGCTGGTTCCCTTGTTGCTTTCGGTGATGATGCTCGGGTTTCTTTTTTACGCGAAGTATCTCGGAGCGCAGCCGCAGCTGCCGATGTTAATCGAGCAAGGTGGTCAGTTCCTCATGCCGGTTCTCTTAGTCCTGGGATTAAAAATGGGCCCCGGGCACCCGGTGGTAATGAATCTGGCTATTATTGCCGTGACGTTGACCTTTGCCGGTCATGGAGCTTATGCTTTGGGACTCTGGCCGATCCCCTCGAATTATTTTTCGATGACCAAGGTGATTTTTGGATGGGAGGCGGCGACGACCAAGGTTTTTCTGGGAGTGGCCGGAGCGCTTGATTACCTGCTCTGTGTGGGCCTATTGATCCCGAAGTTGCGCATTCCGTCCGCTCTCTATGCTTGCTTCTGGGGGCTCGCAACAGCCCTGGCCCGTCCGGTGGCCGGGATGTCCCCCGAGCTCAATTTCTGGGGAGCGGATCATTTTGTTCACGAGGCTTTATTGCGGGCTCCACACTTTCTGATCCCTTTGTATCTTGCGGTTTTTTGGTATAAACCGCGGAAGAAAAGTACAGGAGATCTTGTTTCCGTGACCGAATCAGTGCCAGACTCCTGAGACGAAATGTTCAACAACTCCGTTATTCCATCATGAAATTCTCCAAGTGGTTCTCCGTCCTCGCCGTTGTTTTGATTTTTGGCGGTATTGCCGTCTCACAGCAAAATGCCAAGAAACGTCGTGATCGTGCGGTCCTGAATATCCCGAAATTCGAGGAAGCCGATACCATTTGCTTCGCGCTCTACACCGTAAGCGACAATACGCTGAAGCTGACGGCCCAGCTCTATCCGCTAGCGGAGGGGGCACCACTCAAAGCCTGCCTCGAGATCGAGGACAATGGTTTGTGGGAGGAGGTCGCTTCGACCGAGATCATCAAAGAGGGTTGGACCGCTCCCTTCCGCGTGGAGAAATGGGATGATTCAAAAACCGTTTCCTACCGGGTGATTCACGGCAAGAAGGCGACCTACGAAGGTACCATTCGGAAGAATCCTACCGACAAAGAGGAGATTGTGGTGGCGGCTTTCACAGGGAATTCCATTCATCCGGGGCACGGTGGAGATATTTCCCGGCAGGACATCATCGATAACGTCAAAAAAGTGGATGCCGATATCCTCTTCTTCTCCGGCGATCAGGTTTATGACCACCACCGTCACCTCGCGGCTTGGCTAAAGTTCGGTCGTGATTTCGGCGAGATCATTAAGGACCGGCCGACGATTTGCCTTCCGGATGACCACGATGCCGGACAGCCTAATCTTTGGGGCGAGAGCGGTAAAATTTCTACACTTGGAGGAGCATCTGATGGAGGTTATTCGCGGCCCGCCGCGTATGTTCGTGAAGTCGAAAGGGCACAAACGAGCCATCTGCCGGATCCGGTTGATCCTCACAAGATCCAGCAGGGGATTGGGGTCTGGTTTACCAATTTCAAATGGGGGAATGTCGACTTTGCCATCCTTGAGGATCGAAAGTTCAAGACCGGTCCTGCCGGGCGGGTCCCCAAGCAAGGGCCGCGCCCTGATCATATCCGTAATCCGGAATACGACCCTGCCAGTGTAGATGTCGATGGCGCCGTTCTACTCGGTGAGCGCCAGCTCAAGTTCCTAAACTCATGGTCGAGCGACTGGCAGGATGCCAAAATGAAGGTGGCACTTTCTGCGACGATTTTTTGCGGAGGGGCTCACATTCATGGAGGAGCCAATGGACGCCTGCACGCCGATATGGACTCCAACGGCTGGCCACAATCCGGTCGCAATCGTGCGCTCGATTCCTTGCGCAAAGCCTTCGCTTTTCACCTCGCGGGTGACCAGCACCTCGCCACGATTTTCCATCATGGGATCGACGAGTTCCGCGACGCTATCTGGTCCTTCTGCGTGCCTTCAATTGCCAATCTTTACCTGCGGTGGTGGGAGCCGCTCAAGCCGGGTGCGAATCGCGAAGCCAACTCTCCGGAATACACCGGCGATCATCTTGATGGCTTCGCTAACAAGGTCACCAACTACGCGGCGGCCAATCCCGAGAGGAAACCTGCCGGAAATGTGCTCAATACCCGTTCCGCGGGTTTCGGCATCGTGCGGTTAAATACCGGTGAGCGCACCATCAAGATGGAGTGCTGGCCCCGGAATGTGGACATTACTGACCCCAAGACTTCCCAGTATCCCGGCTGGCCCAAGACCATTTCCCAGTTTGATAACTATAATCCGACTTCATGGGGTAAGGCCGGGGAAATCGCCTTTAATGTGGCCGACCCTGTAGTGGAGGTGACCGATGAATTGAGCAAAGAAGTGCTCTACACCGTCCGGATAAAGGGGAAGATCTTCCGGCCTCATCTCCCCAAGGGTACGACCTTCACCCTAAAGGCGGGACGCAACGCTTCTGATCAAACGGTCGGGACCAGGCTGAAGGTTGGAAGCGAAAAGCAATCGATCACCTTGAAATAAAAAGATCCCGTCTCGTTTTATCCAAGTCATAAAGTCGTCGGTTTCATTACTCCTCTGCTACTCGGACATAGTCCTTGGGGCCGGGCAGCGCCCGCGATTGCCCAAGACCAGTTCCCTTGGTTCCAGAATCAAGAATATTCTAGTTTTGGAAGTCGTCTGGATACATAACAGACGGAGCGTTGCGATTGCCTGAGAAGGATGGCACTGCTCCGGGAGAAATGCGTCTGGGGTCGGCAAATGCGTGGTTGGGTTTGTGGCAAGTCATGCATGACTGGCCCGGAGGATTTGAAAGGTTTTTATCGGTGAACACAGAACGCCCGATCTCAGCGAGATCGGGCGTGGCTTGAATTGTAGTGACTCCGCAGAGTAATGAAATGAGGAGCCGGAGCATTGAAGGATTAACAGTAAGAGGTATTTGGCTCCGCTACTTCTTTTTGGTGCCGAAATGTTTCTCGAAATCGTGCATCAGGTCGTGAAGCTTGGCCACGTTCGTTGTGTCGGTAGATTGTTTACACTTCATGGCGGTAACGATGATCTGATGGCAGAGTTGGAGTTTGGCGATGTATTTTGCTTTGTCAGAGTCGGCTTCCGCGAGTTTGAGACGTTGGGCGAGGAAGTAATTGAGGGTTTTGTCTTGGATCGCTTGGGCGTGTGACTCCTTGTTAGTGATCCACCGGGACAATTGGTGGGCGTTTTTTGAAGGGTTTTTTGAAAGTTCGATGATCTGTATGGAAGCTTTTTCGATGGTCTCGAAGTCTGTGTGCATAGACTCGATAACGTTGTCATCATTATAGATACCACAGGGGATCTGGCAGTGAGCTGAGATCGTTGCAGGAGCGAGGAAAGAAAAGGCACAGATAGCAAGGATTGATTTTTTCATATCAGGGAAAGATTAACTGATCGTGCTAAAGGCGCAAGAAACGAAAAAGCAACCAAACGACGAAAAGGAGGTTAGGGGCCAGTTTCCTGTTTGGCAAAAATAGAGCTACCAGTCCTGCGGCGTGCTCAATTTAAAGTAGATACTGTTATCGGGTCTATCCCGCTGCCCTTTACTTCAGCTTTTTGATAAAAGGAGAATATCAAGGAAGACATTGCTGGATTTTATGAAGAAATATTGCCGAGGCTGAAGCAACATTGAGTGAGTCTGTCCCGCGTGACATTGGGATATGAATGAGTCGATCACAATGGGACTCAATGGTTTTGTTGAGGCCGAAGTCTTCGGGACCCAGAAGCAGCGCAATTTGATCAGAAATTGGTTGAAAGTCTTCGATAGGAACAGAATTCTTAGAGAGACTAGCTCCTAATATAGTATGGGTTTTTCTCATCTCAGTCAGATCTGAGATGAGGTCCGGAGCTCGTCGGACGGGAAGGTCGAAAAGTTTACCGGCGGAAGCTCGGATGGCTTTAGAATTAAATGGAGAGGCTCCCTTTCCAAGGAGGATTCCGGCTCCACCCAGTGCGTTAGCGTTACGAATGATTGTGCCTAAGTTTCCGGGATCAGCAATTTCGGGGAGAACAACGAGGGTGCCTTTCGTCACCTCAGAAAGAGGTGGATTCCTAGGTTTACGAGCAATCGCGAGATAGCCGCGGTGGAAATGAAAGCCGAGAAGGGATGATGCTTCGTCACGTGAGAGATCTTTTCCGATACGAATGATTTTATCTATTGAGTATGAAGAATTTTGAAGGCGCTCGACAGCAATCTGCCCTTCGACGATGAAGTGAGTTTCGGTCTCCCTTTTCTTAACGAGGTTACGCCAATCAATCATATTATTTGTGCTGAGGTATGGTCGCAGAGTGATAACGAAAAGGGAGGAGGTTACGGGTAGACTTTGATATCGCAGAATTGAGAAACTTCTCGCCATGTAAATTCCTTGCGGAGCATGTCCGCAAGGAATGAGTCTTTAGGAGAAAGGCGATTTGCGTTAGCAAGTTTGGCTGGCTTCGTGAGGCGAGAAAATAGGACATGCTTAATCTGTGATTTTGCGACAGATTTACTGCCATATCCCTCGGGATAATTTGCTGACCAATAGTGGATCTGATCTCCTTGTGAGCCGAGGTAAATAACGGAATGGCCCCGTTCTTTTTTTCCGATCGCATTAGTCCACCACATTTTCATGAAGTCACCGCGGTGGGCGTGCTCATAGGAGGTGAAGTTGATTCCACAGTCAAGGTCGGCAAAAAGTTTTGCCGTGCCGGGGCCGTTGGCATTCCAGCGACCGAAGATTTCTTCACCATCTTGGACTCCTAAATTAGCGAAGCGGACATATTTTTTTTCTGGTAGGAAGATCGAACTACGGAGGCGAAGTTGCTCAATCGTGCGGAGAAAGACTAGATAAGTGGCGCCAGAGCAGAAGGTAGAGTTAATCGCTTTGAGATCTTGTTTGATGACTCCATTTTCTAGGTAGACGCTGGAGCCAAGCCTGTCGACGGCGGTTTGGGAGGCGTCATAGCCACTGCCTTTTGGCATCGATCTTACCGAGTCAAGGACGACTGAATTGAGTGAGATTTCTGTTACTTGTGTTCTAAGCTGGGAACAGGAGGGCAGTAAGGCTGCTAGGACAATGAATATTAATTTCACGTTAGTAACCTAGCCATGGTCCAAGCCACTTTTCAACCTCTTCGATGCTTAGTTCTTTTCGCGCTGAGTAGTCTTTAATCTGATCCTCTTGTAAGTTATCGATCATAAAGTAGTGCGAGTCAGGATGGGAAAAGTAGAGACCGCAAACCGCCGAGCCAGGATGCATCGCGCATGATTCAGTAAGTTCTACAGCGGTTTTTTCTTTGGCTTGAAGAAGGTTAAAAAGGATGCGCTTTTCGGTGTGGTCGGGTTGGCTTGGGTAGCCTGGAGCAGGACGAATCCCCTGATATTTTTCGTGGATGAGTTCTGATTGACTAAATTGTCCCGGACGTTCGATCCCCCAAGCGATTCGAGCCCGGTGGTGTAAAAGTTCAGCGAAAGCTTCAGCAAAGCGGTCAGCAAGAGCTTGAACCATGAGCGCTTCGTCTATGTCGTTCTGTTCACGAAGTTCGGCCGCCCATTCATCCGCTCCATGAATGCCAACAACGAACCCCCCGAGGTGATCACATTCTGGAGAAACGTAGTCACTGAGAGCGTAGTTGGGTTTGCCGGATTTTTTATTTTGCTGGCGAAGGGTATGCAAAGTGACCTTTTGATCTGGAAGATAGATGTCATCTCCATCTGCTTTGGCGGGAAAAAACCCGTAGACCCCGGATGCTATGAAACGCTTTTCGATGATGATTTTCTCGAGAAGTTCTTTTGCTTCAGAGTAAAGTTCCTTAGCGACTTTTCCGCCTTCTTTATTTCGGGTTTTGAGAGTCTCAGTTTCAGGGTTCCAAACACCACGCAGCTCCCAGGTGTGGAAGAAGGGGGTCCAGTCGATGTAGTTTGCGAGCTCGCGCAGCGATTGGGATTTAATAGTGCGGGTCCCGGTGAATTCCGGAATAGGCGGGTTGTAGTGTTCCCAGTCGATAGTGACCTTGTTGGCACGGGCTTGCTCGATGGAGAGAGCGACCTTCTTTTTGCCTCCGTTAAATTTCTCGCGAGCTCTATGGTGATTCTCTTCATTAGTATCGATGAATTTTTGGCGATCTTCGGACAAAAGGGCGGTGGTAACGGGAACAGACCGGGAAGCGTCGAGAACGTGAACAAGTGGACCTGTATAATGTCCCGCAATTTTGATGGCGGTATGAGCGGCACTTGTCGTGGCTCCGCCGATAAGGATTGGAATATTTCTCTTTCCGAAACCTCGTTTTTCGGCCTCCTTGGCGACGGTGATCATTTCATCGAGCGAAGGGGTAATGAGGCCAGAGAGGCCGATGATATCGGCGTTGTGTTCCTCGACGGCATCTAGGATCTTATCACAGGAGACCATTACACCCATGTCGACAACATCGAAGCCGTTACAGACGAGGACTACGCCAACGATATTTTTCCCAATGTCGTGAACGTCACCTTTAACGGTAGCCATAATGACTTTTCCATTCGAGAAGGATTTGGTTGCAATGGCGCGTGCTTCAGATTCAGAGAGAGCGGAGTTTTCCGAACGAAGGAAGGACGTTTGCGTTACAATTTTTTCCTCCCGCTCCGCTTCCATAAGTGGCTCAAGCCATGCCACTGATTTCTTCATAACTCGGGCAGATTTGACGACCTGAGGAAGGAACATTTTGCCAGCTCCAAAAAGGTCGCCGACAATCCCCATACCATCCATCAGAGGTCCTTCGATGACGCTGAGGGGTTTCTTATACTTGGCAAGGGCCTCTTCAGTGTCATCGTCAATGAATTTATCAATTCCCCTTAGGAGAGAGTGTTCGAGCCGTTTTTCGACTGGTTGTTCGCGCCAGCTAAGATCCTCAACGAGTTTCTTAGCTCCCTGGCCTTTAAATTCTTCAGCGAGATCGAGAAGGCGTTCGGTTGCCCCATCGTCCTTGTTTAGGAGGACGTCCTCAACTGCGGTGAGAAGGTGCTTTGGGATCTTGTCGTAAACCTCAAGCATGCCCGCATTAACAATGCCCATGTCCATTCCAGCTTGGGTGGCGTGGTAAAGAAAAGCCGAATGCATGGCTTCACGAACGGCGTTGTTACCTCGGAATGAGAAAGAGATATTCGAGACACCTCCAGAGACTTTTGCGAAGGGTAGATTATCTTTTATCCAGCGGGTGGCATTGAAGAAATCGAGGGCGTAGTTATTGTGTTCTTCGATGCCTGTGGCAACGGTGAGAATATTGGGGTCGAAGATGATGTCTTGGGGTGGGAAGCCAACTTCGTTAACAAGGATGTCGTAGGCGCGTTTGCAGATGCGACATTTGTCTTCGTAGGTAGCCGCCTGACCTTGTTCGTCAAAGGCCATGACGACAACAGCTGCACCGTAGTTGAGAATGTGTCTCGCGTTGGTTATGAAGGCCGCTTCGCCCTCCTTGAGTGAGATGGAATTGACGATGCCCTTTCCTTGTAGGTGCTTGAGGCCTTCCTCGATGATCTCCCATTTCGAGGAATCAACCATGATAGGCACGGCTTGAATATCGGGTTCGGCCTGAATGAGGTCGAGGAATTTAGCCATCATAAATTTCCCGTCGATAAGTCCATCATCAAAGCAAATGTCGATTACGTTCGCTCCATTTTCAACTTGCTGCCGAGCGACTTCTAGAGCCTCTTCGAGCTTATCTTCTTTGATCAATTTTCGGAAGCGAGGAGAACCGGCAACGTTGGTCCGTTCTCCGATCATTAGAAAATTTTTGTCCGAAGTATGATTGTAAGCTTCGGTGCCGGAAAGCCGAAGAAAACGTGGGACGGGGAACATTTGAAGATTAGGCAGTTAGATTTTTAATTATGCATCAGGCAGGGATTCTACGCAGTAGCAAGAGAGGGTACGACACGTGGGGCTTTCCCTTGGACTGATTTGGCAATAGCGGCGATGTGTTCGGGAGTGTTACCGCAACAACCGCCGGCCAGATTGAGGAGTCCGGCATCGGCAAAGGCGGCGATGTAGTCGTGCATGTCCTTTGGTTCAAGGTCGAACCCTGTCGGAGCAAGCGGGTTTGGAAGTCCAGCGTTGGGGTAGCAAGAGATATGAGTGGTGGCTGCTTTTCCGAGGTCGCGAAGAAAGGGCTCCATGAGGTCTGGGCCAAGTGAGCAGTTTAGGCCAACAGCGAGGGGATCAATATGAGCAAAGGTATTCCAGAGTGCCTCGACTTTTTGGGCGGAGATCATGGTTTCGCCACCACGGCCAACGGCGGCGGAAATAATGACAGGGGCTTTGGTTTTTGATTCCTTGATAGCGACCAGAGCAGCTTTCGCGTTAAGAGAATCAAAGATGGTTTCAACCATTAGAATGTCGCAGTCTTCTTCTAGGAGAGCATCGATTTGGTGGCGGTAGGTTTGTTTGACCTGATCAAAGGTTACGGGGCGGAATGAAGTGTCATTCGGATCGACGACGTTGGTAAGGGAGACAGTCAGGGGGCCTATGGCTCCTGCGACATAGCGTTTCCGCCCATCTTCTTGGGAAACTCGGTCGGCTTGCTCTTTGGCAAGTTTGACCGATTTGATGTTAAGTTCGTGGACAAGATCCTGAAGCTTAGGGTTATTGAGAACTTTTTTCTCAAAGAATTCAGGATCCTTAGTTCCACCAGTTTTTCTTGGATCTTCGACAAAAAACTCGGATTGGGCCAAAACAGTTCCAGAGAAAGTATTTGTTTCACAGATGTCAGATCCAGCTTCGTAAAAACGTTTATGGATGTCACCGATCACCTTGGGTTGAGTAATGGAGAGAATGTCACCGTTATTTAAGAGGTCTTCGTGATTGTTCTTAAAACGCTCGCCACGGGCATCTGATTCGCTGAGTTCATAACCACGGATAGTCGTTCCCATGGCGCCATCGAGGACAAGGATGCGATCGCAGAGGGCTGATTTGAGTTCTTCGCTTAGGTTAGTGGTCATTGAGTCTTCTGGTCCTGACTTTCGGAAGGATGAAATGATTTTCAAGTTCAAATCTACATATCGCGATATGTAGATAAGATCAACCAGGTATATTCTGTCTTCGATAAATGGGCCATTAAATCACCTTTTTTTCCATTGCTAAGCAAGTTTTGAGGCCACATAGTCCGCCGGGAGCGCATTTCGCCCTGAAAACCCAACTATTTTAAGTTATCGCTAGACCAAGAAATTTCCGAAGAGGCGGCGGCGGTGGCCGGCGGCGCGGGCGTCGTAATGTCGACAAGAGTAATCGTGATTCGGAGGAAGGCAGCGAGCAGAAGTCTGTCGAAATTGAAGGGACGATTTCAGCTGTTTTAGCTGGGACGATGTTCAAGGTCGCTCTTCCGAGTGGTCACGAAGTTCTTGCGCACATCTCTGGAAAGATGAGAAAGCGGTTTATTCGCCTCGTTGTTGGCGACCGTGTCAAAATGGAGATGTCTCCGTATGATACCACCAAGGCACGAATTGTATTTCGTCTAGGCTGATTTTTTAAATGCCAATCTTGTCTGACGGAGTGTGCTGGTCTTCGTCCTTGCCGAGGCTGCCTAGGATGTCTAAATTATTTTTTCTGCCATTTATGTGGCTGTCTGTTTAACCAGGATCATTATTTTGGGATTCGTCGATCAAATTAGACGCTGGAGATTGGTCCAGAAGGGGCTTTCTTCAGGTAAGAAGCGGCGTACTAGCACCGATCGCGGAGCGTTAAGTGCGATGGACAGAAGCTTGGCTGTCCGTGGATTACTTTATTTGGGATTTGGTCTAGGTATGTTAGGCTTATTGCTGGGCGTCCAAGATATTGATTCTCGGTGGGGCGAGGCGGTTGTGATTTTGATTTGTGGCCTTGCGATTTTTCACCTCAATCATCAGCAGTCGGCCCGAAGAAATGGCTGCGTGCTGCTAGTCTTTGGTGGTATCTTGATCCATTTGTGGGTGGTCAAATTGGCCTGCGGAGTGGCTTTGCGGTCTGATTTAGGGGAGCATTACGACTTTTTGGTGATGCCAATCGCGCTCGCCCCGATGGTTCACTCTGTTTTACTTGGTCAGCGTGCTGGGGTTTACTCATCGGTTTTTGTGAGCCTCTTTGGGGCATTGACGATTCCGAGTGATGATCGCTGGGCTTTCTTTGCGATAAGTCTTTTCTGCGGCCTGACATCGGTCTTCGCTACCAAGCGGGTGAGTAAACGGGGGCGTCTCCTACGAGCTGGTTTTTGGGTAGGTGTTATGGCGCTTCTAGTCGACTTGGTTTTCGCCAAGATTTCTGTGAGTAACCTTGAGATATTTAGCGGCGAAAGTTGGACTATTTTTGGGAAGGCCTGCTTGATTGCTCTTTCGACTGGCCTTTTAACCGGTCTATTCGTCGGCGGGGTGCTTCCTCTGCTTGAAGGTGTTTTTGGTTTGACGACTGAGATTTCATGGTTGGAGCTTAGCGATTTGAATCATCCCCTACTTCGAAAAATGCAGATCGAGGCACCGGGAACTTTTCATCATAGTTTAATTGTAGCTTCGCTAGCGGAAAGCGCAGCGGAGGCGATTGGGGCAAATGCCGTGATGAGTCGTGTTTGTGCTTATTTTCATGATATTGGAAAACTTAATAAGCCGGAGTATTTCATTGAGAATCAGGGTGGCTTGAACCCTCATGACACCCTCACTCCGACTATGAGTGGGCTCATTATTGTGGCACACGTGAAAGATGGAGTTGATTTGGCTATCAAGAATAAACTGAACCCAAGAATTCTTGATGTGATTCAAGAGCACCATGGCGATTCATTGGTCTATTATTTCTACCGAAAGGCTCAGGAGAGACTTCAAAAGCATGAAGTTGAGGAAGATCATGGGGCGACTGATTCCGATGATCTTCCCAAAGTGGACGAGAAAAGTTTTCGCTATCCGGGACCGATTCCTCAGACCCGCGAAAGTGGAATTATTTCGCTTGCGGATGCGATTGAAAGTGCGTCGAGAACGATTGCAAAACCTTCTCCAAGTAGAATCCGGTCTTTGGTAGACGAGATTGTTTTTAAAAGGGTGCGTGACGGTCAGTTGGACGCGACTGGCTTGACTATGACTGATTTAACGATGATCCGGAAGGTTTTCTCATCGACCCTCAGAAGTATGCTCCACGCGCGAATCGAGTATCCCAAAGAGCAGATTGAGGACGCTCCCTCCGATCTTTCTAGAAAGAGCGGGAAACTGGCTTCAGCGGAGGAGGTTGAAAAAGAGCGCCGCCAGCGGTAGGGGAGTAGACAATGGTCGAGATTTATCCGAAATGCTTGTCCCGGAGTTTTTCAGGCAAGGTCCTGAATCGATTGGAAACTGGTTGGGTTGAAGTCTTTAAGATTCTTCATCAAATTGGGGAAGGAGTCATTTCTGAGATTGAGCTCATTGAGATAACGTTCCTTGATGACAATGAGATGGCTCGCCTCCATGGCGAGTTTTTAGGAGATGCCACAACGACGGATGTAATTACCTTTGATCATGGTGAGCTCCTAATCGGGGTTGAGACAGCTGAGAGACAATCCCTTGAATTTGAGACGAATATCTATCGGGAGATCGCGCTTTATGGTATTCACGGTATGCTTCATCTTGCAGGTTTTGATGATATTAGCTCAAAGGACGCTGAGTTGATGGAGAACCGTCAAAATGATCTTTTTAGGCAGTTATTTGCCGATCTTGTCTAAGGGTAGATTTTTTTTTCCCGATTCGGTTCCGACTAGTTGACACTTCAGCTTCATTTCCGCATTCTAACCGAGGCATCGGGCGATTGGTGGTCTAACCTCCCATTGCCAAACACACCTAAAACGCACACCGACTTTTACACCGTGTATTCCAACGAAGATTATTTGATTCAATTATTGACCGAAGGGGGGCACTTGACCTCCGAGCATGTGGCCGGAATCCGTGGAAAGCTTGGAGATGATGGCTTGGTCCAGCATTTTCTTGATCATGGAGATATTACTGAGACTTCTATAGCGGAAGTTTCAGCGTCAAATGTCGGAACGCATGTGATTGACCTTAGTAGTGGATTTATTGACCCAGCTTTCAAAGACTTCATTCCATTGGCTGATTGTCGTCGCTTTAATGCGGTGCCGTTTCGGGATGAAAATGGATACTTAGATGTTGCTCTAGCAGACGTGCTTGATTTTGAGGCTCAGGACGCAATTCCGCACATTGTAAATCGTGAGTGTCAATTTTACGCGGCACCGCCGAAGGCAATCCGAGCGGCTTGGGAGCAAATATTTGGTGATGAAGTTGGGCAGGCTGATGCCAACGAGCTTCAGGTGATGGGGGATATTGGGTCGGATGATTCAGATGCTCCTGTGATTAAATTAGTCTCAGGGATTTTGGTCGACGCATTCAAGATGCGTGCGAGTGATATTCATATCGAGCCTCTAGAAACTTCGCTACGAATTCGTAATCGTTTGGATGGCAAACTCATTGAGGCTGCAACACATCCCAAAAAACTTTTACCAGCAGTCATTGCTCGTCTTAAGGTGATGAGTGGATCGATGAGTATTGCAGAGAAGCGACTCCCGCAGGATGGTCGTATACAGGTCAAAATGGGAGGGAAAGAGGTTGATCTTCGTGTTTCCTCAGTTCCTTCTAACCATGGCGAAAGTATCGTCATGCGTATTCTGGATAAATCAGCTCTGAGTCTTGGGCTTCCACAGCTTGGATTTCTTTCGGACGACCAGGCAGTTTTTGCGGAATTACTGAGACTTCCTGATGGGATCATTCTTGTCACTGGCCCTACTGGATCAGGAAAAACGACGACCCTCTATGCGTGTTTGAACGAAATCAATAAGCCGGACAAAAAGATTATTACCGTTGAGGATCCTGTCGAGTATGAGCTTGCAGGAATCAATCAGGTGATGGTTCGCTCCGAGGTTGGAATGACCTTTGCGGCCGCTCTTCGTTCAATGCTAAGACAGGCTCCAAACATTATTATGGTGGGTGAGATTCGAGATGGTGAAACTGCAAATATTGCGATTAATGCTTCGCTGACTGGTCACTTAGTATTTTCTACTCTTCACACTAACGATGCACCAAGTTCAGTTGCTCGACTTGCCGATATGGGTATCAAAAAGTTCCTGATCGCTTCTGCGGTCCGGGCAATTCTTGCTCAGCGATTGGTTCGTAAGCTTTGCGACAAGTGTAAAGTGCCAGCAACTCTCGATGAGAAGGAGCTACGCGCTCTTAATATTGATCCCGCCCAACTGGCTGAGTCCAATATCATGGGTCCAGGTGGTTGCGAGCATTGTCGTGATACCGGATACCGTGGTCGGATCGGTATTTTTGAGATCTTTCTTGTCGATGACGAAGTTCGTCACTTGATCAACCAAGATTTGAGTAGTCCGCAGCTTCGTCGCCGCGCCCGGGAATTGGGTATGCGAACACTTCGAGAGGACGGAATTCGCAAGGTTCTGGTTGGCATGACCTCGGCGGCCGAAGTGATTGGAGTTACCATGGCCGATGCCGATTAAAAATTTTCACACCTAAATAAACTTATAACTTTTTCATCACGATGGATAACAATCAAGTCCTCGATCTCTTTGTCAGCCGCAGCATGATCGACGGTGCCCTTAAGGCTGACGTGCTTGCGGAAGTCGAAAATAGCGGGAAAGAAGCTGCTGAGATTCTTGCCGATTACCAGGTCATAAACTCGCGGGACGATATTTGGCCGATCATAGCTCAGGAGCTTGGAGCTGAGTTTAAAGATTTCAGTGAATTCGAGCCACCAGAGGCACTCCTATCGTTGGTTCCTGCCGGGATGGCCCGACTTCACGGAGCTTTGCCGGTGGCTTATGATGACGGTAATATCTCAGTAGCCCTAACGGACCCTCTTAATCCCCAGATTCTGGAGGACCTTCGCTTTGCTGTTGGCCATGAACTCACCTTAGTTGTGGGAGCCGATCATCTTGTTGAAGAAAAAATCAATGAGCTATACGGCGGCGAAGAGAAAGCAATGGATGACATTCTTGGTCAGCTTGATGGTGGGTTGACGTTCAAGGGTGGCGAAGCTGAAATGGAAGATGAGGCTAACTCCGCCCCCATCATCCGTTACGTAGACCTTGTCCTTTATCAGGCGATTAAGGAAAAAGCTTCCGATATTCACTTTGAGCCCTTTGAGAATGAATTTAAAATTCGCTACCGGGTGGATGGATCGCTTTACGAGATGTCTCCTCCGCCGGTTCATCTGGCTCTTCCTATCATCTCGCGTGTTAAGGTCATGGCGAATATGAACATTGCAGAGCGCCGTATCCCTCAGGATGGGCGGATCGTTAAGCAGGTTGGGGATCAGTCTGTCGATATGCGTGTTTCGTCACTTCCGACCCAGTATGGTGAAAGTGTGGTGCTTCGGGTCTTGGACCGAAACTCGGTGAACCTCAATTTGGATAATTTGGGGCTTCCGCCGCACATTCATGAATACATCCACGATACAATCCGGATGCCGAATGGCATTTTTATTGTGACAGGACCGACCGGAGCGGGAAAGACAACCACCCTTTACGCGGCTCTCCGCGAAATTAATAAGATAGATACCAAGATTCTGACGGCAGAAGATCCGGTAGAATACGATGTGGATGGGATTGTTCAGGTTCCAGTCAACGATGGTATTGGTATGACTTTTGAAAGGGTATTGCGTGCTTTCCTTCGTCAAGATCCTGATAAAATCTTGGTGGGTGAGATGCGGGATCTCGATACCGCTAAAATTGCGATTCAGGCTTCACTGACTGGTCACCTCGTCCTTTCCACTCTTCACACTAACGATGCAGCTGGAGCGGTAACTCGACTCGTAGATATGGGGACTCAACCCTTTTTGGTCGCAGCTTCACTGGAGGGAATTTTGGCTCAGCGCCTTTTGCGGACGATTTGTCCTGATTGTAAATCCCCCTACGAACCTAGCGAAGCTATCCTTACGCAACTTGGGGTAGCTCCACATGAGCTCGGGGATAAAAGCTTCTTCACCGGTAAGGGCTGTAAAACTTGTGGTGATTCAGGCTACAAAGGTCGTGCGGGCCTTTATGAGCTGTTGAATGTTACTGATCCCATTCGTGATCTGATTATCGATAGGGCACCGTCAGTGGTAGTGAATCAAAAGGCAGTTGAGCTTGGGATGACCACTCTCCGTGAAGACGGTCTTCGTTGTATTTACGAGGGTCGAACGACAATCGAGGAGGTTTTGAAGTATACCTAACCAACTCAAAAAGGGGAACTTCAGTGAATTCAATTAAGATTTCGTCATTTGGAGCTTCCCCAACCTTTCTCTAAATCTTTAGAACTAAGCACACACAAACTTTATGGCTAATTTTCAATACATTGCACTCGATTCCAAGGGGGAACAGAAGACCGGAATCAAGCAAGGCAATTCCGATGCGGAAGTGATTCAGGCCCTTCGAGGAGAAGGCCTTTACCCTACCCAAGTGGTTCCTGAAGGACAGGGGACGATCGCAGCAACTCCTGGAAAGAAGGGGAAGAAAAAGACCAAACGAAAGGCGAAAGGCGGGAAAGCTAGCAAGGTAGGTGGTAAGGTTAAGCCTAAGATCCTGATGATCTTTACCCGTCAATTAGCGACTCTGATTGACTCCGGACTACCTCTTCTTCGTGGACTTAACGTTCTTGGTAAGCAGGAGCCTAATCCAGTGCTTCAGGCGACGATCAACAACATTGGTGATTCTGTTCAAGGAGGTTCGACCTTCTCGGAAAGTTTAGGCCAGCATCCTAAGATGTTTAACAAACTTTATGTGAACATGGTGAAGGCTGGTGAGCTAGGTGGTGTCCTTGAAGTCGTTCTCACTCGTCTAGCCGAGTATCAGGAAAAAGCCCATAAGTTGAAGGGTAAGATTGTCTCAGCGATGGTCTATCCGCTCATCGTGATGTTTATCGCAGTCGCCATTATGAGCTTTCTGATGTTGTTCATTGTTCCCAAGTTCCGCGATATGTTCGCCGATATGGGTGATGGGGCTCAGCTTCCTCTGATTTCCCGTGTGGTCTTTGGATTTTCCGACTGGATGTTAGCTCGCCCCCTTGTTCTGCCTAATGCGGTGTGGATCTTTTTCATTGCAGCTGGAACCTGGACCGCTTTTGGCGCTTGGTCTCGAACTGTCAAAGGTCGAAGCATCGTAGATGGGTTTAAGTTAAAGATTCCCATCTTTGGTGACATTCAGCGGAAGAGTGCAATTGCGCGTTTTAGTCGGACGCTCGGTACCCTTGTGACTTCTGGTGTTCCAATTCTTCAGGCGCTTAATATTACGAGAGACACCGCTGGAAATGTCATTGTTGCTGAAGCGATCGATAAAGTTCATGACGCCGTAAAAGAGGGCGAGTCAATTGTGACGCCTATGACGGGATCAGGAATTTTCCCTAACCTTGTGGTATCAATGGTTGACGTGGGGGAAGAGACGGGCCAATTGCCCGAAATGCTCCTAAAGATTGCAGATGTTTACGATGATGAGGTTGATGGCGCAGTGACTGCACTCACCTCGATTCTCGAGCCGATTATGATTGTCATCCTTGCTCTCGTTGTGGGTGCAATTGTTTTCGCCCTCTTCCTCCCGTTGATCAGCGTGATTCAGAAGATGCAGGGTGGTTAAGCTCAAGACGCAATTTAATTTCTACTAATTAGCTAGCCATAACAAACTGATGAACTTCGTAAAAGAACCCAAATTAGGGCGTTCCAACAAGTCTGGATTCTCGCTCATTGAGCTCCTTGTGGTCGTTTCGATTATCGTCATTCTCGCCGGAATTACGATCGGCGTCATGAGTTCGGTCAACGCGAAAAGAGATATCTCAACCACTTCAAAAAACATTGGGATGGTGAGAACAAAACTTGAGGAATTCTACAATGAGCAAAACTTTTACCCTGTGGGACAGGATGCCACAAGTGCATGCGTTTATAAGGCTCTTTCAGGTGATCCGACCGGACAGGGTGCAAATCCAACTGGAACGATTTACTGGCCAGAGCTTAATATGAATCGAAATCCGGCACTCGTGGGCACTTTTAATGGATTCCGGGTAATTCTTGACGGTTTTGGAGAATCACTTCGCTATCGGTCCGCGTTGGATACTAATTCAAACCCGGTTCAAAATGTGAGAAATGATGGTGATTTCGACCTTTGGTCGATTGGTCCTGATGGTGAGCCCAGCGACATTAACGTGTCGGGGCTTCTGAATAACGAACAGACTCAAGATGATATCTGGCAGTAACTCCTGCTCGATCTGATTTCCATATCTAATTATAAATAGGCGGAAGATAACGATCTTCCGCCTTTTCTACTCAAAAAAAGCATGTCCGAAGAGACTCAACCAGCCAAAAAGGCTGCACGTAAAACCGTGCGCAAGAAGAGTGCTACCAAGCGCGCGCCAAGGAAGAGCAGCAAGTCAGGTTCCTCTGAGGACAAAGAGAAAGACCTTCCTCTTGGAGAAAAGACCGCGAGCGAAGCTTCTAGTAAGGATCAGGACTCAAGTGGGAAAAAGGATGAGGTAGAGCCGGCCCGCAAGGCTCGTGAGCCTAAGTCTGGTATTCGTGATGCACGACGCGAGGTTGCTGATGGCCCCATTCTTGATGAAGTAAGCGAAAAGCTTGTTCCTGATTTGGATGATTCGACAGGATCCGAGGGGAAAAGTGGTCAGAAGAAACAAGCTCGAAAGAATGATTCTTCCGGGGCTTTAAAGGAACAGAGTCAGGTTCGACAGGATTCCGGAGAAGGTCGGGGCCGTGGACGCGGACGCAGGGAACGTGGTGGGAAACGCGAAGGAAAGCCAAGGGTTACTGTGGATTCAATGGACCTTGCCGAAAAGGCTTGGAAAATCTTCGAGTCCGAAGTGACGGAGGAAGGTCTGGCATTGCTAGATGATAATGGTCTCCGTGATTATGCCCGGAGTAGCTTCAATGCCGCGCGCCTTTTCCTTGAAGAAAAAGAGAGAGTCATCGGTCGTGAGAAGACGGCTAAATCTGAAAAAAAGGAACGCGAAAAGAAAGGGAAGGTAGAAAACGATAACCCTCAAAAGGAAGAGGAATAAGAACGCCGCGAAGGTCTCGAAAGTAGTTCAAGCCGGCTCACGCAATGACGAATGCCGGTTTTTTATGAGTCTTTCTCTTCGATTTGAATTCTAGGGAAGACTGGCTTAGGTTTGCCAGTTTGGTGCCCGGCTTCCAGGAGTCCCCATTTTAGGTCACCGAGAGTGAGTCCCTTTAGGTCGTCTTTCTTTAATTGGTTAAAAATCTTGGCAGCTGCGTCCGGGAGGATCGGTCGAAGAAGGACCGCAAGTTGTGCGCATGATTCTGCGGTGTGGGAAAGAATCTGACCAACCCGAGAGAGTTTTGACTCGTCTTTTTTCATCTCCCAGGGCTTGTGCCTTTCTAGATAACCATTGCAATGAGTGACGTGATCGTTGATGGCTTGCAGAGCGACGCTAACTTCGCAGTTATCCATGGCTTCTCGATAGGAATAAATCGATTGAGCCAAGGATTCACGTAGGGCTATATCTTCAGGATTGTCAGTATCGGTGGCGCTGATAGTGGAATTACAAAATCCCTTTGTCATATTGATCGAGCGATTGAGTAGATTGCCTAAATCGTTGGCGAGTTCGGTATTAAAGATCATGACAAGACGCTCGATATCAAAATCGCTATCTTTACCTGAGCGAATGTCGCGGCAGAGATAGTAGCGTAGAGTTTCAGGTCCAAATTTCTCCGCAAGTTCATCTGGGTCAACAATATTGCCTAGGGACTTGGACATCTTGTCGCCCTTCACATTCCAGAATCCATGAACGAGGAGGGTAGGCATCTCGGAGGCTTCAAACCCCATGGCATGGAGCATACAAGGCCAGTAAACCGCATGAGCTGGCACGAGAATATCTTTTCCAATGATTTGGAGGTCAGCGGGCCAAAGCGAATCGAATGTGGGGAGTTCAAAGTCTTCTGTTTTTTGGTATCCAGCGAAGGAGATGTAGTTGATGAGCGCGTCAAACCAAACATAGGTGACAAAATCTGGATCAAAGGGTAGGGGAATTCCCCAAGACATCCGCTCCTTCGGTCGCGAAATACAGAGATCAGTATCGCCGGCTCTTTCAATAGCGTTTAGGACTTCATTTTTGCGAAACTCCGGGATGATTTTGAGATCATCGTTCGCAACAGTAGAACGGAGCCACTCGGCATGGTCGGAGAGTTTGAAATACCAGTTTTCTTCTTCGATTTCTATGACTTCACCCCATTCTTCACCGAAGTCACCATGATCGTTGCGATCACGGTCAGTTAGGAATTGTTCTTGTCGGACGGAGTAAAATCCAGCGTAGGATTTTTTGTAGAGAGCTCCTTCCTTTTCAAGTTTACCCAAGATTGCTTGGACGCAGGATTTGTGTCGTTCGTCGGTTGTTTCTGCCCAACCATCATACTTAACTCCGAGTTTTTCCCACAGACGGATAAATCTCTTTGTGTTCCGCTTGGTTAGGGTGGCTACGTTGACGCCTTCGCCTTCGGCAGTTTTGACCATTTTTTGGCCATGCTGGTCAACGCCGGTGAGGAAGTATGATTCAGCACCTTTGAGGCGCTGATAGCGGGTAAGCACGTCGGCGAGAATTTTCTCATAGGCGTGGCCGATATGAGGTTTACCGTTTGGGTAGTCGATGGCAGTGGTGACGTAGAACATGTTTTTAAATCGTTCAGGGTTGCAAAGTTGCGAAGAAATGTCCGGACTAGCGCAGGACTAGGGATGATAAATGTGGTGGCCTAGTAAGGTTCAGAGCTTTGTGACCTTTCCCCCCATGGAGAGAATACGAGCGTTTCCCTTAGCGTGTTCGGCCTCGGCGATTTGCCCATCCCGAACATACATTTGAGAGAGTCCCGTCCAGGCGAGAAGATCGTCGGGCTCGAGAAGAGTTGCTTTAATCCCACAACCGATCGCTTCTTTCACCTTTTCAAGTTTGAGAAGAGTCATGCCGAGGGCCTGCCATCCATCGAAGAAGCTGTCATCGCATTCTACGGCTTCCCGGTAGGCGTGTTCGGCTTGTTCGAGTTCTCCTAGAGCAAGGTTAGAGTTTCCCCGCTCGAAGGCATCGTCTCGTGCGGCGTGATCTAACATTTCTTGGGTAAGCTTTACTGTTGGCCTTCTCTTTTCGGAGAGATTACTCCACTAGTTTCGTAGCGGTCATAGAGCCAGTTTGATAGTGCGACAAATCGTATGCTGTTTGTGGTGGACTCGTAGAGTTTTCCGAAATCAGTTTCAAATTCAGCTTTCTTAGCGAGCTCACGCTTTTCGACAAAAATGATTTGAGCCTCAGTTGCCTCTTCTTCTGACGGAGAAAAGTAGATGGGGGAAATTTCTCCGGGGTTTGTGTATTGTGTGGCAACGAACTCGGGAGGATCTGGTAGTTTTTGACTTCTTTGTCCGAAATTGAAGGTTTGGCCTTCCGCAAGTTCGGTCACTTCTGTGACTTCTTTATCTAGTTCTTTAGCTGCGTCCGCGAAGGATTTACCTGCTTTAATTTTCTTAGTGAGCTCTGCATAGAGAGCGTTTGCTTCCTTCACCATTTGCTTGCGAGCCAATTTTTTCTTTAGATCCACCGTGACTTGTACTTTTGCGGCCTCGTAGGCGAGAGGTAGGGAATCTTCGACTTCATCGAGGCGAATCAGGAACCAGCCATCAGAGGTCCGGTAGGGGTCACTGAGCTTTTCATCAGAGTCGCCATTTTCGGGAAGTTCAAAAGCGGCATCGGAAATTTTTCCAATTTGGAGGCTGTCAATCACAGCTGAAAGCTCTTTTGGTGGATCAGCCTTCGAGAAGAATTCAGATTTCTTGATCTCGTAGTTCGAGTCTTTCGCGATTGCTTCGAAGTCCTCACCCTCGTTGTCGGCCAGCTTTTGATAGAATTCCTCGATGCTGCTACTGAGCGCTTCGACAGCTTCCTGTTTTTCGGCGCCATTGAGTTCCTCTTTTGCTGTCTTAGGTGTTGCTGGTGTTTCCTCTGTGACAGGCTTGATAGGGGCCGGGGTAGGCTCGAGTGGGTTTAGGCTTTTTTCGTTGGAGAGAGAGTCTTTCAGCGCTTCGTTGAGATCTTTGCCAATTTCCCCGAGGGCAGGGTCATCCTGTGTTGCCTTTGATTCTAGAATGCGATCGGTTGCATTAGAGGGGGCTGGAGTTGGAGCAGGTTCACCTGATTCACCGGGATCACCCTGCGCTCCGTCGTTCGCCGGAGAATTAGAAGTCTCTGTCTCGGTGCTTTTTTCGGCGCCGACACCCGATTCATTGGGGGGTGTTTCCTTTGGAGTAATTGTTTCGGCTTGGGGCTCGGCTGTCTCTTCGGCAGGTTTTGGCTCTTCAGCTGTATTGGTAGCTTCGTTTGCCTTCCGGGCGGCCTCTTCAGCTTTTTTCTTGGCCTCTTCAGCCTTCTTCAAGCGCTCAGCTTCTTCCGCATCGGCCTTTGCCTTTGCTTCTTTAGATTTTTCCAAAGCTTTATCCCAATCTGGCTCGATTGAAACATAAGTGATTTTACGAAGCTCATCTGAATTGTAGTTCTGCATATTTTCTTCATAATATGCCCTGATTTCTTCTTCAGTCGGCTTAACCCGTCCTTCGTAGACTCCGGATTCGAGCGTAATTTTTGAGCCGGAGATTTCCTGCTTTTGAATATCAAAGAGTTCACGCTCGGTATCCTTTTCGGTCGAAATGCCACCACCAAGGACCTTGGAAAGATTCTGTGCAGTAAGGAGGTCACGAATGTAATTATTGAATCCAGGAATGCCACCGATGTTACTGAGACGAGATTTTGTGAAATTAGTGTAGGCTTCTTGGTCAAAGTTCCCATTCGTATCCGTAAAGAGGACTGTTTCAACAAAGTTTTCTACTTCATCATTACTGGGAGTAACTCCAAATTCGATACCACCCTTTTGGATGTTGATACGGTTAGTAATAAAGCGTTCCGGTTCAGCAAGAGAAGGTTGAAGGTATTCCGCCATAATCTGGACAATAAAAGAGGGAGTTTTAGGTATTGGCCCCTCCAGAAAGGTTTCCCCCAGATAGTGTTTTGCGAGCAATCGGGAATTTTCAGGGATCTCAATTGCTGTCGGTAGGACACTCGGAAGCTGCATCAAGGCACGCTGTCGGTTAAATTCTTTTTCTGAGATGGACTGATCGCCAACCTCCATCACGGGTTTGCCGTTAAATGCTTTGGAGATTCCTCCGTCGAGGAAGACAAGGCCTACGAAGAGAAGAACTAGGACGACGACCATCAGGCCGGTGTATTTGCGGATATTTTCGATCATGGCTGAGAGGTTGCGGGGAGCGGAAAGGAAATCGTTCCCACAGGACTGGAGAGTTAAGGTGGAATCCTGCCTTGGGGCAAGCCTGATGGGCGGAATTCCGCACAAGTTTTACAGGGCGAAGATCCTGATTGCGATGGGAAATACTAGGATAAAAGAACCTGGGCTCCTGAGATTCAGGTTTCGTTTTTTTAGAGAGAAGCTATCCTCTCTTCTATGATTTCGGGAATGCGTTGGACCTGCTTGTTTTTAGCTTTTTTGGGAGCAGCAGCTTTAGGTTCGGAAAAAACTGGGAAACCTAATCGTTTGGCCAAGGAGAAATCTCCGTATCTTCTTCAGCATGCATACAACCCGGTTGACTGGTATCCGTGGGGTGAGGAGGCATTTGAGAAGGCTCGCAAAGAGAAAAAATTGATCCTCCTCAGTGTCGGATATTCAACCTGTCATTGGTGTCATGTGATGGAGCGTGAATCCTTTGAAAATAAGGATGTCGCTGCATTTTTGAACGAAAATTTTGTCTCGATTAAGCTAGATCGAGAAGAGCGCCCGGATGTGGATCAGGTTTACATGACCGCATATCAAGCAATGACGGAGCAATCAGGAGGGTGGCCGCTTAACATGTTTTTGACCCCCGATCTAAAACCCTTGACGGGTGGTACCTATTTCCCTCCAGAAGACAGGAATGGTCAGCCAGGGTTTCCAACAGTTCTGAAGCAGATTCATAATGTTTGGGGAAAAAATCGGGAGCAGGTTTTGAAGCAATCGGTCGAAATGCACGGACAAATGAAGGCGTATTTTGAGAAGCTGCAATCGCAGAGTGGAGGCGAATTGAAGCCGAGCCGCTCAGTTGTTGATCAGTCGATTCCAAAGATCTTGGCACAGATTGATCCGGTTTGGGGCGGGTTGGGAACTGGAATGAAGTTCCCTCAAGTGAGTGTGTTTCGATTTCTTCTTCAATCGGGTGACCCAAAAGCGGTTGAAGCTGCTCTTAAGACCTGCCGCCGTATGATGGATGGAGGGATTTACGATCAGGTGATGGGAGGTTTTCACCGTTATGCGGTGGATCAAGAATGGTTAGTACCGCACTTTGAAAAAATGCTTTACGATCAGGCTCAGCTGATGGAGCTCTACCTGGATGCGTGGCAAATAACTGGGGAGCAAGAATTTCGCCAAGTAGTGGAGGGTATTGCCAATTACGTGCTGCGCGATTTAACACACCCCGAAGGTGGTTTTTACTGCGCGCAGGATGCGCAGAGCGAGGGAAAAGAGGGGAAATGCTTTTGTTGGACGGAAGGTGAATTATCAGCACTTTTGACGGCCGACGAGATGAAGGTGGCTCGTGAAATTCTAGGGGTCAGCGAAGAGGGGAACTTCATCGATCAAAGTGATCCCGAACCTTTACCTAACCTGAATATCCTTTCTTTTAAAAAGCCCCGGACAGATCTCAGCGAATCTGAAACAAAGTCGGTTACTGGTATTTTCAAGAAACTTGCGGAGGTCCGCGGAAAAAGGGTGCCACCAGCGACCGATGATAAGATCTTGGCATCTTGGAATGGGCTCATGATTGGTGCGATGGCCCGAACGGGAAGGGTCTTAAGCGAGCCCAAATATTTGAAGGCCGCCCGAAGGGCGCACAATTTTATCAAGGGAAGGTTTTGGGATGTAAAGTCGAAGCGCTTGGCGCACCGCTGGCGGGAAGGGGATCGGGATGATTCCGCCCAGGCTCAGAGCTATCTTTTGTTTTTAGCTGGGACGAGAAAGCTCTATGAGGCGAGTCTACAAAAAGAAGATTTACAGTTGGCGATTGGACTGGCTGAAAGTGCAGTGGAGCTCTTCTATGATGAAAAGAACGGAGGCTTTTATCAGGGTGAAAAACGGGAGGATTTGGTTTTACGCCTGAAGGGGCAATTTGACGGCGCTATTCCTGTCGAGAGTTCAATTGCGGCAAGGGAATTTGGGATATTGGCTCAAATCACTGGTCGTGATGATTTTGTGAAGATTTCGGAAGCAACAATTAGATCCTATTTAGGTCTGATTGGAGAATCTCCTGCGGGGATGGGTGAGATGTTGATGAGTTTGCGCTTTTCGCTTGAGAAGCCGGGCCGCTTAGTGATCGCTGGGGAAAAAGGACGTGAGGAATTGCTGGCGGCCGCGACGAAAACCTTTGATCCTAATCGAATTACTTTGGGTAACGAGGGACCGGTAAGTGAATTCACCTCGGGGTTACAATCAACCGAAGGCTTGGCAACAGCATTCTACTGCGTGGGCCAGACCTGCCAGTTACCGGTGGTGAAGGCGTCAGAGCTCTCTGCGATGTTGGTCAGGTTGAGCGAAGAGTCAGAATGACTAATTCGGGCCGGCAAGCAAATCGGACGCGAAGTCCGACAGTTCCAATTCCTCGGCCCACGAAAAGTTGGGAGCGGTCGTTTTTAAAATGACCATAGATATAATTCCGGCCGAATTTAACCTTGGCTGGTGTGTAGTTAATCAAAGGAAGACGGCATTGGCCGCCATGAGTGTGGCCGGAGAGTTGGAGGTCAAGAGGCTTGGTAGTATGGAGTTCATCAAAGAAATCCGGTTCATGCACCATTGAAATAACCGGTGTGTTTTTCTGGTGACCGTTCCACGCCCGGTTCGGGACAGGGCGTCCACCCCAAACTGAGTCGAGTCCATTAATGAAGATTCTTTCTCCCTTGATGTTGATATTAGTTCCTTTGTTTTGAAGATAGGAAATCCCAATACTTTCAAATTCCTTTTTAATATTGCTGACGGTGCAGTGCCAGCGATCGTGATTTCCGGGGCTAGCAAATATGCCGTGTGCAGCAGAGATCCCCCTGAGTGCCCTTGCAAATTCAGCAAGTGATGAAGGGTCATTGATGACAAAATCGCCAGTTATAGCGATGCAGTCAGGTTCTTCCGCTTCTAAAGCTTTCCGAAGTTTAGCGATCAATTCTTCGTCAGTGCCGGGCCGATAGTGGACGTCCGTAATCTGGGCAATCCTAAATCCATCAAGCGATTTTGGCCACCTAGGAAGGACGAGATTTTTACGAGTGATGGATAGTAAATTAGGCTCGATTCCTGACGCCCAGATTGCGCTGGGAACCCCGATTCCTGCTAGCCCAATGACGGAACGTCGTGTCATTTTTTGAAGACTAAATTTGGCACTGTTACTCGACATCGGATATAAGATTCTCTACGGTAGAGCGTGTGAGAGATTCTAGATTGTCTATTCCCGAGTATGCCATGGCATTGGCGGAAGTAGCGAGTTTGCGGTCAGAGGATCCTTTTCGTAAAGTTGGGGCGGCGGCTCTGGATGCTGACAACCGCGTGATTGCTACTGCTTATAATGGTTTAGCTCCTGGTTTCGATGCTCCAACGGGTTTTTGGGATGATCGAGAAGGCCGTCAAAAGTTCATGCTACATGCTGAGGTGAATCTATGTAGTCTTTTCAAGCGGGGAGAAGCTAAGCTAGTCGCGACGACCACGATGCCCTGCACCTCTTGCATGCAGACGCTCTGCGCTTATGGCATCAAAGAGATTTATTTTCGGGAGATCTACAAGGAGTCGGATGCCCCCGCCATAGCGAAAGTTTACGGAATCAAACTTGAGCAGATCCCAAAACCTTAGGAGGGCGAAGTTTACTCTCCTCCGCTGCCAGTTGAGATTCCACTTTCGACCTCAAGGTCTCCTCCGTAAAAACTTTTAATATAGCCAAATTCGATCAGGGTATCTTGCCAAGGAGCGAGAAGTCCTCCATTCGAGGAGCGAAAAATTCGAGTGGCCCGCGCCAGCCATGTCTCTGCCCCTACTCCGTCATCCTTTGCGTAATGAAGGGCAGCCTGGCCAAAGTAGAACAGAGGTGAGTCATCTAAGAAATCGGTCTCGGCTACGATTGCTTCGGCTCCAGCTAAATCCCCTGTTTTTATTTTGCAGAGAGCTATCTTGAACTTAATCAAGGGAGTCATCGTTTCTGTTGCTTTGTTTTTCTTAGCTTCAAGAACAAGCAGCTCTAAAATTTCTAAGGCCTTTGCATAGTTTTTCGTCACGAATTCAATTTCCGCCACGTTGAAACGGACATTGAAATTCCCTGGGCTTATCTTAAGGGATTTGGCAAAAACCAAACGGGCCTTATCAAAGGCGCGGAACTCAACGTAGCATGCTCCGCGTAGAGTCAGTGAAGCTGGATTTTTTGCATAAATTGCATCTACTTCTTCCAGCGCTTCAAGAGATTCGAAGATTCGTTTTTGCTGAAAAAGCGAGTTTGCGCGTCGAAAAGCATTCGAGTAGGCGATGGAGTCCTCTTTGGAAAGGGCTTCGAGGTCGATCACGAACTGTGGTTTTTCTCTTTTTTTTGGTCTCTTGGCATCAGCAGCAGGCTCATCCTGGGCAGAGACCAGTAGAGCAGTAGCGAAGAGTGAAGTGATAAATATTCTCATGAGATACGGTTTCTGGGATTACTCATATGAAATGAAAACGGTTAGGGCAAGTCAGCTAACAGGGGAATAAAGGTCTTTTTTTTGGATATATTCGGCAACCTTTTGTGGTAGCCATCGATTTTCGCGACCTTCCTTTAGTCTTTTTCGGATTTCGCTGGCAGATGCGGGATTGTTTCCTTCAATGAAGTGGGCCCTAAAACCTTTACGAGATCTGGGTTGTTTCGATCTCCCAACTACAATGAATTGGACGTTGAGAGCCAGTATTTCGATGTTTTTCCAATGGGAGAGTTTTTCCCATTGGTCAAAGCCAATGATTAGGAAGAGAGGAGAGTTTCTTTTGAGCTGTCCCTTGAAATACTTAATAGTGTCCCAAGTGAAGGACGGTGGATCCCTTTTGAGTTCGTAGTCGCTCACTTCTGCCCATGGCGAATTCTCGGTGGCTAGCTTAAGCATTTCGAAACGTTCAGTATCGTTCGCTCGAGGGGCATCTGGCTTATGGGGTGAGCGCCGGCATGGAATGAAGATGACGCGCTGCAGGCCAATTTGATCGACTGCCTTTTGAGCGATTTCAAGATGGCCCTGGTGAATGGGATCAAAAGTTCCTCCGAAGAAAGCGATTTTCTGGTCTCCGCTCATTTGACGGTTTGAGATATCATTCAGGGATGGTCCGTTCAATGTTGATCTGTCCTAGAAGTCCGGACTGTCTTGCACAAAACTGATTCATTTTCATGAGTTCGAGGAGGGCGAGAAAGGTTACAATGACTTCGACTTTCGAGGTCGCTTTTTCGAAAAGGCTTTGTAGAGAAAGAGATTCACCCGGTTCGATCTTATTGATCAGGAATTCAATCTTGTCGCTGACAGTGTAACGGTCATCGACGATATCTCCAAAGGCCCTAGCTTCATCAAAGCGTTTAAGGACGTTTTGGAAAGCGCGTATCAGATCAAAAATCGAGGCGTCGGCGAGGGGCACGGGCTCGTCATCATCTGGTCTGTTTTTTTTGAGTGGAGTATGTGCAAAGATTTGCTCTTGTTCGATTTCTCTTCGATGGAGAAAGCCAGCGGCATCTTTAAATTTTTTGTATTCGATTAATTGACGAATCAATTCCCAACGCGGATCGTCTTCTTCGGCATCTTCGTCAGGAGGTTGCTCCCTTTTAGGCAGAAGGGTCCGGCTCTTGATATACATTAGATTCGCCGCCATTGAGATGAATTCTGAAGCAAGATCGATATTGAGAAGCTTAAAGGTCTCGATGTAATCAAGGTATTGTGTGGTGACGCGTTCGAGCGAGATATCGTAGATGTCTACCTCATCTTTTTTGATGAGATAAAGAAGGAGGTCAAGGGGCCCCTCAAAGATTTCCAGACTGACCTTATAATCTGTCGATTCCACGGGGACGGTCCATACCGTTTAAAGATGAATTCTGCGAGGGAAATACTGCATCAGTGGGTGATTATTTGGAGTGGTAAGTTAGGGTGACTAGATGTATATTCCCCTCGTGGAAGAGCACCTCGGCCAGCAGCGCCTCAATGAATATCAAAGCAGAGTCGGCGATTGGATTGGCCGCCAGGGTATTTTGTTTCAGTTTCGTTATGCTCGAAGGGTTGGAATGGCGGCAATGGTGAGGCTTTTGCCTAGTCTTATTATTAAATTAGTTTTTCTTTCGATTGTTGCTGGTTTTTCTGGATTTTACATCCTGAAGCGCCATTACGATAGTCCCGAATATGGAGAGAAATTAGCGGGGTACGTTGCGGAAGCCCTGGGAACTGGAGAGGTTGAGGTTACTGGTTTTTCTCGGAACATGAGTAGGGGAGAATTTCAGCTTTTAGACTTAAAGGGGGGCCGAAAAAGTTTTTTCAGTCACGCTAAGTTCGAAAAATTAGGTGGATTTTTTTCCTCTTTCACTAGCGTGATTGAACCTTGGCGCCCTTCTGTGATCAGCATAAAAAAAGCGGATTTGAGTTTAAAGGCAGGGGGGGGCGAGGACGAGATGAGACTTGGGTTTTCTTCAATAGTGGAGAGTTTCAAAGGCGCGGTAGTCTCACAAATTACAATTGATGATTGCTCCTTTAGTTGGGGCTACTCCAAATTGACTTTTGGTGCGGTTCGGAACTCGAGTTTCCGGGCCGTCTTACAGGAAGGCACCTGGGAAGTGAAGTTGTCCGGTGGGTCTTTCCAGCAGAATTGGTTTGGTCCCTTGGAGATTGAGTCGGCCGTCTTGAAGATTGATGGGGATGGCATCAAAGTCGATTCCTTGAAGTTGAGAGCAGACGGTGGAGGCGCGGATCTAAAGGGGGTCATTTCTGGGCCTGTCAATATGCCGACCTTTGACTTGGTGGGTGTCTTTAACTCACTCCCAATCGAGAAGCTAATTAAAGTTAGCGGTGTAAACACAGGTGAATATATAGAAGGGCGAATATCTGGTGATTTGGCAATAGGTGGGTCAAGCAATAGACAGGTCAATCTGGCAGGACGAGTTAAGTTAAATGAAAATGATAGGGTGACAATTCGGGAACGTTGGTCACTTCTCCGGGCCTTATCAATTTTGGATAATGAACGAACCTATTTACGGACTGATTTTAATCAGGGGGAATTTTCTTTCTCCACTGGGGGTGGAGGGATGGAAGTTACCGGGATCAATTTGAATGCTGGTAAAAAGGCCCTTTTACGAGGCAGCTTTGAGACCCGTCTGCCAACTCAGGCAGAGGCTGCGAATAGTCTTGGAATCAAGTTAACAAATAATTTTTCGGCTGATGCCACTGATTCTTCGGCAGCTCAAGTTCTTGAAAATGAACGAATGAGGATTGATTCGCGTGATATCGAGCAATCGATAGACGACGAAAATCTCAAGGCAACTATGGGTCAGTTGACGCTTAGAGAATTGGAGGCTCTTAAGATGATGGAAGAAATGGAAATTCATCGGATTAAAGGAGATCTTACGTTTGCGGTTCCAGCTTCTAGCTTTGATCGTAACAAAGACTTGTTTGAAATCTATCCTAAGGATGAAGAGGGTTGGCGATGGATTCGAATCGAACCTCGCGACGCTACCTTTACGAACATTAGCGATCAGGCTAATGAACTTTTGTTGGAACAGGCCGGAAATACCATCAGGAGAATATTGGCTCGATGACTCTCAAGATCTCCTAATGGTCTAGGTTTTACTTTCTATATGGATAAGGCCTCAAGTTCCAAGCCCTGTATGTCCAGGCAGGTCTTTGAAATTTTAAAAGATATCCTCTGGAAATAAGCAGGAGATTCTTCACGACGGGTCTATATTGGGAATCCCCACAAAATCTGTTTTTTAGGTGTCTAGGAGAATTTAAGTAGATACGAGCAATGGAGGTTGAGCTTTTTGGCAAAGCCTACAGCTACGGGTTTGAAAAGAAATTCTGTTATCCAGTATTGGCTATTTCTGGAAAATACGATGGCAGCATCCACCATGATTTATCTATCTCTGTTGTTGACGTCATCGAATTACTCAAACCGCGTTGCTTCTTTGGCTTCCTGGGATTGAACCATCCAAAGGGGATTAGAAAGTCAGGGCATTCGCAATTTCACGTGTCGCGCTGCTTTTGTTCAGTGTGTAGAGATGCAATCCTGAGACATTGTGCTCGATAAGTTCCTGGCATTGCTCAATGGCATGGTCGATGCCGGCCTGCCGGATGGCTGCAGTATCACCGTCTGCAACGGAAAGCCGCTTTAGAAGTTTGGCTGGAAAACGACTGCCGGCTGCTAAGTCAGCCATGCGCTTCATACTCGAAATTGTCGTGATGGGCATAATCCCCGCTACGATTGGAAGATCAATCCCCACCAGATTACACCTTTCGCGGTAGTCAAAAAAATCGTGATTATCAAAAAAGAGCTGGGTGCAAATGTAGTCTGCACCCTGATCTATCTTGGATTTAAAATAATCCATTTCGGTCAGCCGGTTCTGCGTTTCCGGATGCCCTTCTGGAAAACCAGCAACTCCAACTTCGAATTCATTGGAATTCTCTTTGATGAAAGCAACCAAATCTCCGGCAAATTTAAAATCGTCTCCCTCCCGGTCATAATTTGGTTGATCACGAGGTGGGTCACCCCGAAGTGCCAAGATAGTTCCGACTTGATCTGCGCTGTATTGGGAAAGGATTTCTGATATCTCGCTCTTGGTGTGCCCAACACAGGTAAGGTGAGGAATTGTTGGGACATTCGTATCTTGAATGATTCGTTGTACTACTTCCCTGGTTCTTTCTCGGGTGGTTCCACCTGCGCCGTATGTTACGCTGACAAAAGCTGGGTCCAGTTTGCCTAGCTCGTTGACAGTCTCTAAAAGTTCTTCGGACCCGAGGTCATTTTTCGGAGGAAAAAATTCAAAGGAAAGTGTAGGGCGGGACGCACGCAAAGACGAGAGAATTGCCATTGGATAAACCCTAGATCCTTAATGAATGAGGTCCACGTAAAAGCGCTAATTTTTCTGCAACTTTAACAAGTTTTCGTGGTTTATGGTAATTGAATACATACTGTGAAGATTCAAACCTCCATTATCCTGTTGATTTCACTAAGTTCTGCCGCAATTGCTCAAGAGAAAAGCGATGGTGGGCCTAAGCGGAAAAAAGGGCGAGCCGACCATGCCCGTGCTACTGATTTCTTCAAGCAACTTGATTTGGATTCCGATGCGAAGGTCTCTCGGGAGGAATTCGCGAAAGGAAAGCGTGCTTCCCAGCTTCCCGCAGAAGCGCGTCTCAAAATTTTTGACCGGCTGGATAAAAATAAGGATGGCTTTATTACTGCTCGAGAATTTAAGGGGGCTTCAGGTGATTGGCCTAAACGCTACTTAACGAGAGCAGATAAGGACAAGAATGGTCGGGTCAGTCATGACGAGTTCATGGCAACTCCACCTTCTTCCCAGGCTGATCCGGAGAGGCTGAAGAAAATGTTTGATCACATGGATCGAAATTCAGATGGTTTTTTGGACCGGAAAGATCAGGCCCCAAGCACAGGCCGTAAACGAAATACTGGTGACAAGCGGTCTCCAAGAATGGATTTTTCAAAATTAGATCTCAATCAGGATGGTAACGTCAGCAGGGAAGAGTTTTATAAACACCCTGGACACAAACTTATTCCTGAGCAGGAGCGTCGTCAGCGTTTTGAAAGGATTGATGAGGATGAAAATGGAAATCTTTCGGCCAGTGAATTGAGAAAGCATTTCGAAAAGCGGTCTGAAAGAAAACCGACCCGTTCGGACCCTAAAAAATAACTTCGAACCACAGTCCTCCGTATAAAATATCATCGGCATCCTTATCTTCGATTTGGATGCTTGATCCGATAAAAGGAGTGAAGGAAACTTGGTCGGAGAGTGCATAGGTGTATGTTAATCTCGTGTGGAAATCATTGAGGCCATCTCGTTCTAGGTATTCGGAGACCAAACTGAGTCCGGCTTTGATAGTGACGAATGATTTGTTGGAAATGATTTGGCTCCATTCTAACTCGGTGTTGAGATAAACCCCATCCACTCCTAGATCGAAGTTTAATTCGTTCCGCCAACGCCACACGTTATTTATGGAGTAGGACGTGAAGAGTCCCAAATCGAATCCCCCTTGGAGGATACTCTCATTGCGATCGCGATAGGTGAATGATGCTCCGCTCGTTAAATGTTTGTTAAACGAGTGACTGAACTCGAGATAGCTCCATGTTTCATTGAAATCTTCACCACTTTCGGAAAGATGGGCAAACCCGAGAGAGAGTGAATTATTGTTCGAGAGGATAATTTCCGCTTCTAATTGAAAGTCGAGTGCCGATTCGGCAAGTTGAAACCCCCGGTGGACGTAATCGGTTCGCAGGCCGGTTACGGCCTCGATCCCGAGTGGAATCTCAGAATCGACTTCGGCAAATGCCACGGAACTGCAGGCACAAAAAATCCCGCCAAGACCTGCCAAATATTTCATGTCTGGAATGTGCGGGAATGCCTGAAGGAGGTCAAACTTTACTCTTCTTTTGGCTTTTCAACATAGGTCGATTTGATTCGGAGGTCCCGCAGAGCGACCGATGTTGCGGTGCCCGGGCTTGAGGTCATGATTTCGGCTCCTTTATTGTTTTTGGGAAAAGCAATGACCTCCCGAATTGAATCTTCCTTACAAGCGAGCATTACTACACGATCGAGCCCTAAGGCTATCCCTCCGTGCGGGGGAGCGCCGAATTTAAAGGCCTCGAGAATATGAGCGAATTCAGTATTTGCTTCTTCTTCCGTGATACCCAGAGCTTTGAACATCGAGCTTTGGAGATCTGATTCGTGAATCCGGATCGATCCACCACCGAGTTCGTATCCATTAAGAACGACATCATAAGCTTGGGCTCGCAGTCCATCTAGTTCTCCGTTGCGAAGATTTTCCTCATCTTCCTTGAGAGGGCGGGTGAAGGGGTGGTGAACGGCAACATAGCGCCCTTCTTCTTCATCGAAAGCTAGAAGAGGGAACTCGGTGACCCATAGAAAATCCAGTGCGGTATTTCCTTCGAGAAGGTTTTGATAATCAGCAACTTCGAGCCGAATTCTGCCAAGGACATCACAAGCAGGTTCCCACTTATCGGCGGCAAAAAGAATTAAATCGCCCGGCTCGATGTTAAGCTTTTTACGAAGAGCCTCAACTTCCCCGTCGGTCATTCGCTTCACGAAAGGTGAACGCCAGGTCGAGCGATCGGTATCTCTTGCTTGGATGTAAGCAAGCCCCTTCGCACCCGCTTCTTGAGCGAGCTTGGTAAGCTTGTCAACTTGGCCTACCGAGATATTAGCGAAGCCTTTTGCGTTGATTGCTTTTACCACGCCGCCGTTTGCGACGGTGCCTGAAAATACCCGGAACTCGCAGTCTTTCAGCTCTTCTGTGAGGTCAACCATCTCCATTCCGATACGTCGCTCAGGCTTGTCTGAACCATAGCGATCCATCGCATCGTGCCAGGTAAAGCGTTCAAAAGGAGTCGGGACTTCAACGCCACGCGCTTGTTCAAACATTGACGAAAGCATTCCCTCAATCAGCCCGATGATATCGTCTTGGCTCACAAATGATGCCTCGATATCGATCTGCGAAAACTCAGGTTGACGATCTGCTCGAAGATCTTCATCTCGGAAGCATCGGGCAACCTGAAAATATTTTTCGACACCGGCCACCATGAGCATTTGCTTGTATTGCTGGGGAGCTTGTGGGAGTGCGTAAAATCTACCGGGATTAATGCGGCTTGGGACAAGGAAGTCCCTCGCTCCTTCCGGAGTTGCCTTGGAAAGAATAGGTGTCTCAACCTCGATGAAACCATCGGCAGAAAGGTAATCACGAGCTGCCTTGGTAATGATATGACGCTGACGGAGATTGCTTGTTAGACGAGGGCGACGGAGGTCGAGGTAACGATGTTTTAGGCGCAGATCTTCGTTTGATAGCTCCTTGTCGAGTTGGAAGGGTAGGACATCGGCCTTGTTTACGATTGTCAGTTGAGCCGCCGCTACTTCTACTTCACCGGTCTCAAGGTTGTCGTTCTTGGTGTCGACTTCATCAGTCTTGAGTCGCTCCTCGACTTTCCCTGTGACTTGGACGACGTCTTCCGAGCGAAGTTTGTGAGAAAGTTCAGCCGCTTCTGGCGAAACTTCTGAGCGAAAGACGCACTGGGTAATGCCCTCACGATCACGCAGGTCGATAAAGATCACGCCACCTTGGTCTCGCACGGTATTTACCCACCCGATGAGAGTGACGGTTTCTCCGATATGTCCAGGACGGATTTCGTTGCAGTGGTGTGTTCTCATTGATTCAGATATTGGGAAAGAGTTTCGACGATTGAATTGTCAGCGCTCAGCTTGACTTCCTCACGAGTGGCCAAGACTTTGAGCGAAATTTCAGGAAATTCATTCCCAATTACGATCGCTAAAGGTGCTTTAGATTGCTGGGCAGCCTTGAATTGTTTGTTGAATTTTGCGGCGGTTAACGAATAGGAAACAGCGATCCCATTAGAGCGAAGCTTGGTTGCCAAACTGAGGGCCGCTCTTTGTTGCTCTGGGTCGGCTACCACGATGAAAACGTCGCAAGCTGTTTCGGAATCAAGCGCGGCCTGCATTTTTTCTAGTGCACTTGGCGTGTCTTCGATCATGTTACGAATCACAACATCGCCGATGGCAAAACCGACTGCGGGAAGATTAACTTTACCGTCGGAAAGTGCAGCTACGAGCGTATCGTAACGACCTCCACCGGCAACCGCCCGCTTCTTCTTCTTAGCATCAAAAACTTCAAAAACTACTCCAGTGTAGTATGCCAATCCACGCACGATGGAAAGATCAACCGCTACGTCGTCCCGCATACCTCGAGCCCCAAGATCGTCGACCACTAGTTGGAGATCTTGGCTGAGATCAGAGGGGGAATCAATCGCATCTCTGACCTCCTCAAGTGAAAGACCGAGCTTTTTTAGCTTTGGGCCGCATGCCCCGTCTTTATCTCGCTCGAGTTTATCGATAATGCTCAAGAGCACTTCCGCCTGCTCATCAGTTAGGCCTTTCGAGTTTGCGAAATTTTGCCAGTAGCGCCGATCGGAGAGCCGGATGATAAAGTCACCCTGCTTAAAGCCAAATTCGCGCATTAGCTCGATGGTGAGAGCAATCAATTCGGCATCGGCAGTTGGCTCGGCTTCTCCAATTAGATCGACATTAAATTGGTAAAATTCCCTGGTGCGACCTGCTTGGGGAGCTTCATAGCGGAAACATTGCCCGATCTCAAACCAGCGCATCGGCTTCTGATAGGCCCGCTGATTTTCGATGAGAAGTCTACCAAGAGATGCGGTGACTTCTGGACGAAGTGTGACATCCCGACCACCTTGATCTTCGAATCGGAATAGCTGCGTCCCAAGTTCTCCACCGGTCTTTTTCAGGTAGAGTTCAGTGGCTTCGACGATGGGAGTTTCATACTCCAAAAAGCCATACCGCCTTGCCACTTCGCGAAAAGTTCTGAAAAGGTAATTTCGCACTGCACAGTCTTCGGGACGAAAGTCTCGAAAGCCGGGGAGGGTCTGAAATGCACCTTTAGCCATGGGAATACCGCGGGTTTTCCGCGGGCGCGCGAGATTAAGTATCGTTCTCTCGATGTCGAGGCGGGATTCCTTGAATTACCATTGATCTTAGGGGGCTAAATGGAGTCCCGAAAATGTTCAAATAATTCTTGATGATAATCTGAGATCCAGACAAATTCCGCCCGCACCGAAAGGAGCATCCGGCGTAGCTCAGCGGTAGAGCGGGTGGCTGTTAACCACTAGGTCCTTGGTTCGAACCCAAGCGCCGGAGCCATTGAAGGCCCTGATCCATAACGGATTAGGGCCTTCACCTTTTCTAG
>DIHU01000090.1 GCA_002420315.1 Akkermansiaceae bacterium UBA5688 | reverse complement strand
GGACGATTGAAACACTCCTTAGCATAACCTTTGGGTTCTAAGGAATGAGAGACTTTTGATTGTTTGCTTGGTTTGATCGTCATTTATCTGTCACAGTTTTATCTATGAATTTGCGGAGTCTCTCTATCGCTTTTTTCTTTGTCCTTGTTTTCCCGATTTTAGCGAAGCGGCCCAATATTCTCGTCATTTTGACGGATGATCATCGCTATGACGCATTGGGTTTTCTGGGGCATCCTTTTCTCAAGACTCCCCACATGGACCGACTTGCAGCTGAAGGGGTTCATTTTCAAAATGCCTACGTCACAACCTCGTTATGTTCTCCCAGCAGAGCCTCAATTCTCACAGGGCTCTATGCTCACAATCATCGGGTGGTGGACAACTACAATCCCGTAAATAAATCATTAACCTTCTTTCCCGAGCTTCTTCAGGGCTCCGGTTACCAAACAGCTTTCATTGGGAAGTGGCACATGGGCGATAGTGAGGAGAAACAGCGCGGCTTCGACTACTGGCTTAGTTTTAAAGGCCAAGGAGTCTATGTTCCAGATCCTGCTCTGTTAAAAGCGAAAGGTCGTTTTGTGCCCCAAGCTACGAATTCTGGTTTTAATATTAATGGAAAGAGGGTTGCGCAAAAAGGTTATATCACTGATGAGCTGACTGATTATGCCGAGGAATGGCTTGGTGGAAAAGATGATACCAAGCCCTTCCTTCTCTATATTTCCCACAAAGGTGTTCACGCTGATTTTCTGCCGCCTGATCGCCATGCCTTTAAGTACGATGAAGTACTTATTCCAACTCCACCGACCCCCTTATCTAATCCTGACCTTTTTAAAGATCCCCCAATGTGGGTTCAAAATCAAAGTAATAGCCGACACGGAGTCGAGTTCGCGTACTACACTGGTGTTGATATGAAAAAGTATTATCGCCGATATTGTGAAGCACTCTTAGCGGTTGATGATAGTGTGGGTCGTCTTCTGGACAACCTTGAAAAGAGCGGTGAACTTGAAGAAACGGTTATTCTTTATCTTGGTGATAATGGTTTTATTTTTGGGGAACACGGGCTGATTGATAAGCGTTGTGCCTATGATGAATCGATTAGGATTCCCATGCTCATGCGCTATCCTAAATCCTTAAAGCCGGGAACAAAGGTAAAGAAGATTGTCGCTAATATCGATGTGGCTCCCACTTTGCTCGAAGTTGCTGGATTGAAGCCTAAAGAGCGAATGGATGGGAAAAGTTTTTGGCAGCTTGCAAAAGGGAAGGGGACATCTGATTGGCGTAAATACCTTCTCTATGAATATTACTGGGAACGAAATTATCCACAAACCCCAACTAATCACGCCGTTATAGGGGAGGATTACAAATACATCCGCTACCATGGTGTTTGGGATCAGGATGAGTTGTATCACACCAAGTCAGATCCCAAGGAGCGTAAGAATCTCTTTAACGATTCCTCCCAGGAATCACGCATTAACGAGATGAACGAGGCACTCTTTAATCTTCTTGCTGATTCAAGTGGGGAGAATATGCCACTCCTCCGGGATCGTGGTGTAAAGTATTTGCACCGTAAATCAGGTGGGTCCAGAGGGGCGGACTTTCCGCCGGTTTTTCGCCGTGATGCGGGAACGAGCGGTAAGTAAAAAATTAGGTTTGGTAGAGTGGAACCTTCATAACAGAGGTGAGTTTCTGAAATTCCTGATCGATGGTAAGAATTTCCATTTCTCGGGCGATTGCAATTGCTCCAATTAGACAAGTGGTGTTTCCGATTACGATCCCTGAATCGAGACACTTGTTACAGATGCGGGCTGCTTCGACAAAATCATTTGATTTGACTGGCTCGTCGGGGAAAGCGCTGAGCGCGCTCTTCAGGCGATCAAATTGCACCGTATAACGAACACCGGACAAAATTTCCTGTCGCACTGGCCCAATCATGATGGCAGCCCCTTTACCGATCAACTCGATCAAGGCTTCAGTTTGGGGATTGTCCACAGGGTTCCTTCGCTGAAGGGCCAAGGACCAAACTGAGGTATCGACAATCACTCCCACGGTGACCTCCTTCCTGCGCTGTGGTCGTAGCTTTCATCGATATCAATCTTCCCGAAGAGTTTCGTAACCTCCTGCTGTTTTCGCCGACTGATGTATTCCTCCAAGGCAGCTTCTACTGCTGCTCTTTTACTTCGATGATTTCCAATCTTGACTGCCTCTTCAAGTAATTCTTGTGCGATATCAAGATTAGTTGCCATGTGTAAAAGTATCGCACAAAGTATTACACAAGAAAACATTTATGTTTGAGTTAGCATTGTAATTAAGCCTTATGGCTTACTAAATTCCTCAAAATTAGAAAAAAGACCAAAATCATCTTCTCTTTAAGTTGCTACGACTTCTTTGAAACGCACTATTCAAGTTCTCCGACTTGGCGCTCTGCCTCGTAAAGGATGATCGCAACGGCTGTCGCGAGGTTGAGTGAGCGGGTGGAGTCCCCTTTCATCGGGATACGAATAGCTCGATCATCAAGCCAAGCTTCGGGCAGGCCCCTGGTTTCAGGACCAAAGACAAGAAAGTCATTCGATTGAAATTTGACGTTCCAAGCGGATTTCTTTCCTTTGGTGCTAAGGAACCAGATGTCAGCATCTGGGTGAGCGGCTAGGAGTTCTTCGAAGCTTTCCCAAACCTTCAGATCTACGTCCTTCCAGTAATCGAGACCAGCTCGGCGGACTGACTTCTCATCGAGGGAAAACCCGAGTGGCTTAACTAGGTGCAATGTTGAGCCAGTAGCGAGAGCGAGCCGGCCGATGGCACCGGTATTGTGAGGGATCTCAGGTTCGACGAGGACGAGTTGCATTTCAAAAAGCGGAATCTGATGTTAGAATTTCTCAAAATAAAAAAGGCGAACCAATCGGTCCGCCTTTTTCTTCGAAAACTAAAATACGACGAAGAAGATCAACCTTTAGTCAGCGAGTGCGACATTGATGCGGCGTCCCTTTTTATCGAAGTAAACATTACCGTCAGTGAGAGCAAAGAGAGTGTGATCTTTTCCCATGCCAACGTTAGCGCCGGGATGCCACTTGGTGCCACGCTGTCGGATGAGAATATTTCCGGCGATGACTTCTTCTCCGCCAAATTTCTTCACGCCAAGGCGCTTACTATTTGAGTCACGTCCGTTTTTAACGGAACCCTGTCCTTTTTTATGGGCCATGTCTAAAAAGTGGTAGGTAGTTTAATAAAATTTAGCCTTCGATCCCAGTGATCTGAAGCTTGGTGAGATGATGACGGAAGCCAATGGTTTTGTGGAAACCTTTGCGACGCTTGAACTTGAAGGCAACGCCCTTCTTTCCACGATGTTGCTCGATAACCTTAGCGGTGACGCCCGCTCCATCGATGGTGGGAGCTCCAACCTTGGTGTTTTCACCATCATTCACGAGAAGAACTTCAGGGAACTTAATCTCCTCGTCAGCACTTACAGGAAGTTTGTCGACACTGATTGTATCACCTTCTTGTACGCGGTATTGTTTACCGCCAGTTTTGAAAATTGCGTAGGCCATGGTTGTAGTGTGGCTAAAAATTGAGAAAAAAATCGGAAAACCACATCAATAATGGCCGCCGAGGGG
>DIHU01000013.1 GCA_002420315.1 Akkermansiaceae bacterium UBA5688 | reverse complement strand
TATGGGATTCACTCAGATCGCGCTTTCCGGACCAAAGAACTTCCGGCACACTGTTTTGGTGTCTGAGGAACTGGCAAAGATTCTTGAGCGAGCAGAGAAAGCTATCGTAAATCGTAATGGCTCGGAGGTTCTTCAGCTTTGTGACGATTTGCACTATGCTGATCTCGCTGAGCTTTTTGAAGATATCGATCAAGCTGGCCGTGCGTTTTTAACGGAGACTCTGGGCGCCGAGAGATTTTCAGAAATTCTTGCCGAACTTCCAGACACCCTTGTCGAGAAAACGCTTGATTCCTTTGAGCCTGAAGAGCAACGAGAGATTCTAGATTCACTTCCAGATGACGACCGAGTTGATATTCTTCAGGATGTAAGCGATTCAAAACGTCGCGATTTCCTTGAGCTTCTTGACGAAGTTAAGCAGGAAGATACTCGGACTCTTCTTCGGTATGATGAAGAGACTGCGGGTGGCCGCATGACCACCCATATTGGGAAGATTGGTCAACATATGACTGTGAAAGATGCCATTGAGCATCTCCGAGGTGATCAGGAATCTACGATGACTCTAGCCAGGATTTTCGTGATCAATGATGAAGGGAAATTGGTCGGAAAGATTCGGCTTCGCGACCTTGCCTTCAATGCCTGGAACGTGTCAGTAGAATCACTGGTCCAAGATGTTGATCATTCGATACTAGCAACGGCCGATCAAGAAGACGCTGCTCAGATGATCTCTCGCTACGATATGCTAATTTTGCCTGTGGTGGATGAATCAAACCGCTTGCTAGGAGTCATCACGGCTGATGATGCTTTCGAAATCCTCGAAGAAGAATCCACCGAAGATATTGAAAAAGGGGCTGGTATTTCTGGTGATCAGTCGGAGGAAACTTATCTAAATACTTCTATTACGTCCCATTTTAAAAGGCGTTGCGGATGGCTCGTTATCCTCGCTTTTCTAGCAATCCTGTCCGGCTTTGTGATGATGCGCTTCGAGCAGACTTTGACGGAAATTTATCTTTTATCGCTTTTTTTACCGATGGTCGTGGCTGCTGGAGGAAATACCGGAGGGCAAGCCTCAACGATGGTGATACGAGCGATGGCGCTTGGGGAATTGGATCCTGAAGACACCCTTAAGGTCGCTTGGAAAGAATTGCGACTGGGGCTTCTGCTAGGTGCTCTATTGGCTTCCTTAATCGGTTTTTTCGCCGTCTTTGCCCCTCCCGCCCTCCAATTTACCTTACCAACCGGGGTTAACTTCACACAATTCGGGGGCACAGTCGCAATTGCATTAGGCGCACAGGTCGCAACTTCGACTCTAATTGGTGCTCTTTTACCGATTGGTGCACGGACTTTAAGGATAGATCCAGCGGTGATTGCGGCTCCTGCGATCACAACAATTGTAGATGTTTCAGGAATGGTGATTTATTTCACGGTTGCGCGCAGTATTCTAGGTGTATGAGATTCCCAATTATTCTCGCCACGTTAACAACAGCGGTCTTTGCTCACGAGGGCCATAACCATAATCCGGCTGCTGCTGAAATGAAAGAAGCAGCCACCATCTTCCTCGCAAGTCTTGATGAAAAGCAGCGTAAAGCGGCTTCCTTCGAGTTCAAAAACAAGGAACGGGAAAACTGGCACTTTGTCCCGATGGATCGCGAAGGAGTGCGTTTTGACGCCCTAAAGCCCCACCAAAAGCACCTTGCGTTTGGCCTTCTTGGAACTGGGTTGACACAGAAAGGTCTTATGACGGCGACTCAAATAATGACTCTCGAGGAGGTTCTCCGAAGTCGCGGTGGTGATCCCGAAGTGCGTAATACCGAGAAGTATAACATTGCAATTTTTGGATCCCCCTCCCCGACTAAAGTATGGGGATGGCGGTTTGAGGGGCATCATCTGTCACTTAACTTTTCGCTGATCGGTGATAAGGTCATTGGCTTGCCAGCATTCTATGGGACAAACCCAGCTGAGCTTAAAAAGGGTCCTTTAAAGGGACTGCGTCCTCTCGGGGAAATTGAAGATGCAGGCCGCAGGTTAGCGAAAGATTTGATAAAGGCTGGAAATTCTCCAGTTTTTTCGGAGAAAGCTCCTAAAGAGATTTTAACGGCACAAGACAGCACCGCCAAGGTTCAGGAAATCAAGGGCACGACTTCAGATAAGATGGATGGCGAGCAGGTGAAACAAACTTTGGCGATTGTTTCTCAGGTTGCATCAATGCAGAGGGGCGAAATTACTAATGAAACTTTGCGCAAAATTAATACAACGCAGCGCAAGAAGTTACATTTCGCTTGGGGTGGTTCCCTGGAAAGAAATGGCCCTCATTACTTCCGGATTCAAGGGGTAGATTTTATTATTGAATACGCGAACACCCAAAATGATGCTAACCACGCACATCTTGTTTGGCGCGATCTCAAAGATGACTTTGCTCGTGATTCTCTCCAAAAGCACTACGCAGAAAATCATAAGTAGGGGTGATTTTCATCCTTTTAACCAATGCCCGGCCGGATTACCGACCGGGCATTTTTTAGGGTGTCTGATTTCAATCGGGATCGGAAGTTGACCTCAGAAGAGTTCATCGGAAGTCGAAGTTCCTTTTCACCAAATGAATTCTTATTCGCTCTTAGGGGCTTCAATCCCTGGCGTTTTGGTAATTTGCTCAATGATTTTTTTAGCCTTCACCCAATCTTCCTTAGATCCGGTAAACTGACCATTCCATGTCTGAATCCCGTCGTGAAACATAAACATCGTTTGGAAAATTCCTAATTTGAGTTCAAAAATTGCAACCTCACCCTCAATTTCTACTCCTTTTATATTTTCTATTTTAGCCTTCTTTTCCTTTAGTTGAAGGTTTGGGTTTTCTTTAGCTACTTCGATAAAGCTATTTACAATCAATTGCATAGAAGAAGCGATTTGCTCTACGCCTCCGGGAACTGGCCAACGAGAAATCATCATTTGTCCATCGCCTCCAACCTTTTGATTGATTGTGAAAAAATTTACCCCTTCCTCATTCATAAATTCAACCTTCCATTCTTCCCCAGCTTCAATTTTCAAAGGAGGAGTTTCCTCAGCGTTGATGAAATGACAGTTTAGAAAGCTAAGAAGCGCAACAAGAGGTAGAATCGATTGCTTTATTTTCATGGTGTATTGAGATGCTAACTGAACGCACAATAGGTTTTAACTTAGCCAACTATTGATGGACTATAACGGTCGCTTATTGGAAACGCCCCCAAAGAGTGACATATCGGCGCTGATTGGTCGAAGCCAATCCTGACTAGAATCTAGTTATCTTTCTCTATATTTCCTGGGGCTCCCTTTCTTTCCTTACACCGGCCCAGTCCCTGTTTTTCTCCCCTTTTCAAGTGACCTAAGATGAAGCTTCTTAAAGTTTTTTTAATGAATTTTTCAATCTGCTATCACACGTAGGCGCATAAAGGATCCATCTTTTTCCTGATTATCGAACGGTAAAGCACCTCGATACTGAACCAGTGAGATTCCATTTGCTAATTTCTCTTCAGACATAAGCACTAGATCAGCGTCAGCTGATTCCCAATTCTTGAGGTCTCTTGATTGCTCGATGATGAAATGATCAAGCGTGCCATTAGTCGTTTTTTGAAAGGTAAAATAAAGAAACGTGTGCTCATCTTCTTCAACGGTAAAAGTCGCAACGCCAACCTCTGGTAGAGCGAATGAACTAGGATTAAGGGGATCGGTTCCCATGGCAATTTCAACATCATCAGGGACATTGTCGCCATCGGTATCATTACCTTTATCTGGAAGATTTTCTCCGATCCCGACTCCAGGAGTCCCTCCAACTGTCAGACTGGCCGTCCAACTCGTAGCCTCTTTGTGATCGGAATTGGTAAATGGATTAATAAGTTCAAGGCTAAAGCCTTGCCCGTCTGGTTTCTCTGGCCATGGCGAAGCGTCCCGATAACTAAATTCCTTAATGATATTCTGAGAAAAATCTCTCAAAAGAAGCTGTTCGCCATTGTTATCAAGCCGTCCCCGGTATGTGCCCGCTAGAGGAAGTCCGGTGCCATGGCGCAACTCAAAGGCTTCCTTGTTGCTAACGATTAGAATGACTTCCTTTGGTCGAAGAGTTACCCTATCCGCACTCCGGAAATCAAACCCTATCCCTTCCGCAAAAGATGATTCAAAAAGATTTACCTGCTTATTTGAAATATTTTGAAGCTCGATCCATTCAAAATCATCTTGATTAGTGAAGCCTGCGGCCTTCTCTAATTCACTTGGAGCGGCTGGATGATACATGATCTCCGAAACGACAATGTTAGTTTCCGAGCCTCGGTCTTCGCCGACGACAAAATAAACACTTTTTAGGGGGCTCCAATAGATACGACCATTAGCCTCTTCCGTCGTCCGAGAAGTAATAAGAATTGATTTGTTTAGAGGAAGTGGATTTGGAGCGATCGTCTCGTTTATATCGAGCTCTGGAAGAATGAAAAAGTCAGAACCACCCGCTGAGGTATTCATCCCTTGAATTGCGAGAACATTACGTCCTTCACGCACGATCCCTGATCCATTTGCTACGATGAACTCTTCGAAAACGACTGCTTCAACATCTCTATGAGAACTTGTTGCTCGAGAATTCCATTCCGGCGTTTCTGGAGCATTGGCACGGGCGATTTCGGTTCCATTCAGATAAGCTACGAATCCATCGTCATACTTCATCTTAAGACTTACGGCATTCACGTTTTCAGCCTTGTTATTGAAGTTGAATTCAATCCTAGCGTATACACTCGGGTTCACATAGCGCATTTCGCTTTGTAGATTTGTATTAATCAAAGAAAGGGCCGGCCCGTTAGTTTCAAATCCCATTGCGGTGATACCAGAAGCCCATAAAGAATCGTCATAATTAAATTTATTCCAACGATCATCAAGAGAGTCGTTCATTGGTATTAAATGTTTAGCGGGAACAAACGAGGCGACATAGTTATTGGTGACCTGCCCCCCAGGGAAAAGTGCCCCCTCGATCACACCATCAGAGCCACGGGGATCTGTCCCATCTAATGTGTAATAAACTGCGCCACTCGGTGATGACATGGCAACTTCAAAGCCTGGTTCTACGATACCACCTTCCTGGTTCAAGGTTGTTTCAGGAAGCCATTGCTGATCCATAAATTTCACGCGCTCCCTTAACCAGCCCTTGAGTTGCTCGACTTCACCTTCCCAACCTTTGACCCCGTTAGCAAAGCGCCCTCCATTCGGTGGTCTACTTGACCAACGTAGGAAGTTTCGTGATTGCGCTTCCTTAATTTGAGAAGCCATCCCATCAATGATATTATCTAAACTCTCTTCTGAAAAATGCGTCTTACGTAGACTGAAGTAGCGATCAATGTATGCCTGGTTGAAATCTGGATCACCTCGATCACTCGCGAGTGGAGGGGTTCCATTTGCACCTGGTTTCCAAATTAAATTATTCCACCAAGGATAATTCCAAAAATCATTATTTGAAAAAGATCCCGGAGTTGCTGATCGGCTGTCCGAATCACAACCAAGACAACGGTCGAAATCCCAAACTGAACCATAATGTACTTTTCCTCCACGTGGCTTAAATAAATAAGTACTTAAGCGCAACGCATCGGGATCCTTTGAGAGAATTCGTAATAAGTGTTCATCTACCCAACTTCCTACATTGATGTAATCAGAGTAATGCTTTCCGGTTGTAGTATTTGTGTAATCTGGAAAGTTGCGAATAGCGCTATTGAATTCATTGAGATAGTTCTCGAGATACTCACTCTGAGCATCGGTCACGTTCTCTTCCTTTGGATAAATCCATCCAAGGGAACCCATACTCTGAACTCTTAGCCCACGGTCGCCAGGATCCAGTCGATCTTTCTTGAACATGTAGCCCCCTGTGATCGCTGGCTCAGATGTGTCAGATGGAGAGAGCTTTTCGACATCGACGCGGTTTGGATCTCTTTTAACTTTTTCAATAAGAGAGTACACTCCCATATAATCTTGTGCCTCAAGAACCCCATCGTCCGTGTTTGAGAAAACTTCTACGAATCGAGTTCGTGGCGCGTATCGACCAATTCTGCGGCTGAGTTCATACATGAGGGGGTTACGCATCAGCGCGCGATCAAATTCCCAGCGTCCGCTTAGCACCCAATCAGATTGAGGTGGCATTCCCAAGACCCCCAAGTCACGGTCTTCATCTACCTCATCACGAAATTCTAGAGCAAGTGAATATTTTTCCCAAGAACCGGTAGAAGACCCGCGTTGGCGCATGTTCCCACGGGTTTCCAAGTCTGGCTTGTTTCTTACCGACGCCCGTCTCTCATCACCTTCGGCTTTCGGCTCATAAATTGAAATGTGCATGTCACGATCGCTGCTCGGTCGCCTTCTATTGAAGTTGTCGAGCACCACAATGGGGAGGTCTGAAGTGAAATTGCGAATGGGCTCACCTATGTAACGTGACGAATTATTTGCGTCCTCTTCCTCTAGATAAATAAAGGTAGAGCTCACTGTCTCTCCCTGTGTGCCATCTGCATCGATGATCCTTGCCCTGACTTGTAGACTTCGATCGGGAGAATTCTTAACTAAGATGGGGTTTTCATATTTGGGGCTATTTTCATTAGGTTCTGGAGTAGAGCCACTGCTATCAACGTTCGTTTCAACATGAATAGTCTGATCTGGTCCGGCACCCGAGAGAACCAACTCAAAAGGTCCTGTGAATGTCTGACTCGAATGAGAAAATTCCACGAGTGGAATAGGATTTTGAAACGAAGCTCCATTCACCGAGCCAGGACTCGGAGGAGAGAAATACCCCTTACCTTCCGCGTCATTAGAATTTTTAAACCCGTAGGAGATATCGACAACTTGTTTGGGAAACAATGGTTCAAATTCCTGTAGTATGGTGAGACCATCTTTGTCTATTAGGGCAAGGTATTCCCCCTCCGACTTTAGTTTGAAATTGGTGTGTAGATTTTCATCTGGATTGGAGCGACGCTTTTCAGAGGCAAATACGATCATCGCTTTTCCAGGGAATAATTGTATTACTGGAAAAGACCACTTTACCAAATTATCTGATTTATCAGTGAGGTAGTATCCTCCAAGGTTAAGCGGAGTATTGGTAGGGTTGTAGATCTCAATCCAGTCAACATAATCATCATTTTCGTCTTGAAGAATTGTTGAATTAGAAGCTGAGAATTCAGAGATGATCGGATGGGAAAAAGAGGTCCCAGTAAGGCAACAAGCAGCCAGACATATTTTCAAAAGAGCACTAAAATTATTCCCAAAATTTGCCTGTAACATTCGACTTGGAAATATGCGCGTTTTTAATATTGGAAACAACCTCGTATTTTCTCAAATCCAAAAAGGTTTTAGTTCTATTTGAACATTGAAAACTGTTTCTACGATTGGATCGCTAGCGAGCGAAAGCATCACTAAGACCGTGGTAGTTGTTTTAAGTTTTGGAACCTTGCGAGTTAGGAAGAGAGAACAAGTGTTGATTACGACTATCGATTACTTTTTAACCACAAAAAAACCGAGCCCTGTTATGAGCTCAGTTTGAAAGTGAGTGAAAGCCCAGGACTATCGGCGTCTGCGAAGTAGGAACAGGCCGGCAAGAGCACTCAGCAAAACGCTAGAGGCTTCTGGAATGGCTGCCACTGCATCCAGACGAATGTTGTCGAAGTGTGAACGACCACTTGCACTGTTGTCACCAAGAAGAATGACAAGGTTCTCACTGGGGACTGTAGCGCCTGTGGTAAACACTAGTGGAGCGCCATCGCCGAAAGAACTTGCTTCGAAAGTTGATGCATCAACGAAACCAGAGGCGAGAGTAAGGTTTGTATCACCAATGACAGCAGCCGTATTAGCATAACTAGCTGCGCCGAGATTAGTGCTACCAGCAAGGAGAGCATATGTTGACTCATTACCTGGAGAGGAGTAACTCGCGTTACGATTTCCTGCAGCGACTGTTAAGGTGTAAGTTGTGTTAGGCGCAATCGCGACTCCGACATCTTGCCAGATGTAGTAACCGGTAGCCATTCCAACATGATCAGTTCCATCAGCAACAAAGCCGCCAATATATTCCTCAAAAGCATCCCCATTATTCTGTCCTTCTCTCCCAGTCCAATCAGGATCAAGACCATTATTCCAGCCCCCTGGGCCCATATCGCTACCTGAATTACTTTCAAAGCTTGGATCGTTAATAGAAATCGACGCCGCGTGAGCACCGATGAAGCTTAAACCAATAGCTGCTGTTATAAGAATTTTCATAAAAATATAAATCTGTAGGTGAGAAGAAATGAAAAGCTGGCCCCCTGCAAGCTCAAAATTGAAGATTTTCCGACTTTTCCGAAAAACATCTACTCACCACGACGGGGAATCTTTCTGAGATAGTATTCCTTTGCTTTAAGCAAGTCAGTCCTTGAAGATGAATCACCAGATAGTTCTGCTGCTTTAAGCCCCTTTTCTACAAAATTTAGAGCCTCAACAAACATCGCCTTTTCAGCGTATCCAGCGGCAAGAGTGTCATAATAGGTGGCCTGTCTTCCTTTGGTAATCTGAAGCGCCTTCAGAGCCCACTTTACCGCTAAATTCCCATTTCTTATTCTACGATCCTTATGGGTCGCAAGTTGCCAAGCCACATTATTCATAACGACTGGGTTTAAATGCCCCTTATTAAGTGCGTTTAGATAAAAGTTCAATCCCTGTGCGATATTGCCACCTTTGAAGTAATAATCACCAATAGTGACAAGGAGGTCATTAATCTTTCGATGCCTTGAAAGATGATCCCATGCCCGCCGCACATAATTTGCAGCCAACGCCACTTCTCCCTTATTGAGAAGAATCTCAGGTACAAACAAGAGATTCTCCCTTTCAACCGGAGCTAGCCAAACGCCCTTGCCATAGAGTCTGTTTAATCGTTTTTCTGTGGTCTCAGGAGCTTTAGGAATAGCAGCCACTTCCGCGTTAATTTCATCCACTGAGACTTTGCCTAGGGCGAATGAGATCAGCTCACCTTTGGTATTTATAAGGAAGCTGGCAGGAGTCTCAAAGCGATCTCGAGTCTGGAAAAGTTTTTGGAGAAGTTTAGCTAATAAAAAAGCTGAGTCGGACTCAATCTTGCCCCAAGCAAAGGGCAATTGATGTTCCTCGATAAATTCGCGGCCAACTTCATGTGAAAGATTTGCGTTTGCTAGCAAGGTTACGATCTGTAATTCGCCGGGCAATTTGCTACGCTCTTTTTTCCATTCTAATAGTTCGATCGCACAATCTGCGCACTCAGGGTCCCAAAAATTGATGAGATAAGCTTTCTCATTCCCGAGGGGTAGAACCACTTTCTGGTTATCAGAGTCGTTCATCACGATGGGCGGCATCGGGATTGTGAGAGGAACATGAATCCAAGGTGATTTCTTCTTGCTGGCCCTCTCGAGGCCCTCTCCTTGAAGCTCCAAGAGTTGACTGCTATTTAAGGCAGTCGGAACTCCACTTCCCTTTTTTAGGAGGTAGCGCTTCCCCGGAGAAGCTAATGCAAATTCCTCTGAATCACCTTTAGGCCATCGGACTTTAATAGCCTTGATCTTCTTATTCGATAGCCCGAAGTGGATAAATCTAGATGACTGTCCGAGAAAGCCCTCTCCAGCCCTCAGGCTCCTCATCAGTTTACTTCCATCACCTAGGGTGAGCTCGATACGCGCTCCTATTGGGTCCAACATCTTGTTCGATTCTAAGTCAAACTGAATCCAATTCCCTATCTCGATCAATCTATTATGAAAAAATCTAACTCGAGGTGCGTTCCGATTAGAAACCCAAACATCCATGCGCCCATCGCCATCCCAATCACTTAGAGCCATGGCCCTCGAGTCGTCTGGAAAATCAAACCCGCTCACACCCGAAACAGTCGCAAATTTCTTACCGTCGATATTAAGAAACGCGCAATTCCGCTCCTTTCCGCTGAGCGATCCTCCTTTTTTAAGACGATCATTCATTTCACCCCAATGCTTGACGTAAGCCGATTCGATAGGTCGCTTACCTTCAATGTCGACTTGCGTTGGAGAATTCGACAAGACCTGTCGCCACCAAAAACTTCACAAATCGTCTGGATCCTTGCCCGTGACAAATCCGTTAGCGACGAGGATATCCTCGCGAGTGTCGTTATTCAAGTCGACGGCAAGCGAAGCCCAGCTCCATCGGCCCATTGAAATTCCACTTAAAATAGAAACGTCAGAAAAAATCCCTCTTCCCAAGTTCTTTAGCAGAGTATTGCCACGGGCCAAATTAAGAAGGGTCTTCCGTGTTTTTTCGTCTTTATCAGCATGGAACCACTTCTGCCGGGCTATCCGATTGCCTGCGCCCGAATACATATTACTGATATGGAGATCATATAAGCCATCTAAATCAAAATCAGCAGCTGTAAGGCCCATGCCGAAACCCCCATCTTTTATTCCTGGGGCGTTGCTATAATCGACGAAACCACCTTTTCCATTATTGCTATAAAAATTGTTGGGCCCGAAATCGTTTGCGACGATAAGATCTTGATCCCCATCGTTATCGAAGTCTTCCCAGAGGCATGCAAAGCTGTAACGCGAATTGTCATTAGCTAATCCCACTTCTTGGCTTGAATCTACAAATTGTAATCCCCCATCGTTTCGCAGCAAAACATTTGGTCCTCCGTTGGTAGCATTCTGGATTGGAAAAGGAACAGGAAACGAACCGCGCAAAGTTTCACCTTCCAAGTTGCGTTTTGAATAATACTGACAAACAAAAACGTCGAGGTCCCCATCCTGGTCATAATCACAAGCGCCCATTCCGAATCCATAGGGAAGATCAGGAAATCTAACGTGCTCTCTAAAAACTCCCTCCCCATTGTTAGCAAATATAACAATCCCAGCTGTCGTTGTTAAAATAGCATCACGATCCCCATCTGAATCAAAATCTAAGAACAATGCTGCCGCTGTATTATCACGGATTTCCAAGCCAGAAAATGGAGCAGTAATTAATCTCCCCTCTTTGGTTCTCAACCAGAGTTTATTCCGCAATCCTCCAATTTGACAGAGGTAAACATCCTCCAAGCCATCCCCATTGACATCGGCAATTGAAATTCCAGTTTCTCCAAATTGGTCGGGCTCAAAAGAGGCGGGGATCCGCTCCCGCCAATAAAAATTCTCTTCGATCAACTCAAGATCAGCAGTGCTGCCCTCTGGAAGAAGTCCAGTTGTGGTTTCTTTGAAAATGAAATGGTTGGTTTGAGCAACCTTTCCCTCTAAAATCTCACTACGATCAAAAAGTAATTTCTCTTTTTCAATAACCCAATGTGTTTTCCAGCGACCATTATATTCCCAGACCTTATCACCTTCAACGACCACCGCCACAAGTTCATTTGTAACCACTTCGCTCCCGGATATCTCGACTTCTACAACCTTAAACTTACTTTGTTTAACAGAGCCCCCCGACCACTTGGACGGCCAATCGCGAAATTCCTTTAAGACCGCATTCCGCCCCTGAGTTGGCTTTTTGGCAAGCTTGCGGCTGGTTAGTTGTAGTGGGCCGCTTAAAACTGCACTGATTGAATCAGGGTCATCAAAATGCAAACTAGGGTTCTCGACTAGCGAGTCTGCCAGCTCATGACCCTCAATTGTGCCGTCCCAAACATGCGACCATTCTTTCCAAAAGGCCGATACTTGAGCTGCGATTTCTTCCTCCTTGACGCCTAATTCAGCTCGTGCTGATTCAGTGAATAAAGAAAAAAAACTAAGCCACGACAGCGCGGTAATTTGCGCTCTTTTTAGGTCAAACATATGCAAGTGAAGAGGTGAAGTCCCCACTACGAAACACTTCTTTTGAGGCTCCCTTTCTGAGCTAACGGGCAGGAACTGCGCCTTCGACGATGCGGATAAAGGACTTGCGCTGTGACTCAAAATCAATCTCAACGGAAACTTCTTCATTCACACCAGAGGCCTCAAACTCAGAATCAAAAATAGCCACGAAAGTAGACAAGTTATCAGCTGAGGCTATGTGATATCTACGTCCAGCGACCAAATTTGCGGCATCAAAATCAATAAAGCCATTTTTAATATCCAATGAAAGATTCTCAATACGCGGCGTGGTGTCAGTGGGACCGACAATTTCAAGCCTTACATTATCGAAGTGCGATCGACCGCTTGGGCTATTATCGCCAAGAAGTACGACTAGAGTCCCTTCTGGAACTACACCTTCTGTCTGGAATTCTAATGGAGGCGCAGCTGCAAATGTCCCTTCTGGGACATTGGTCCCCGCATCCCATGATCCCGCAGCAAGCACGGAGGAATCTTCCAAAACTTCAAAAGTTGTAAATAAATTACCATCTACGCCAAGATTTTCATCAGTGCTCAAAATAGCGTAGGTCGATTCATTGCCGATAACTGAATAGCCTGCATTACGATTGCCAACACTCACAGACAATCGGTAGGTCGTATTTGGCAAAATAGATACTGCCGTATCTTGCCAGATATAGTAACCGGTTGCCATACCGATGTGATCTGTCCCTTCAGCGGCAAAGCCATCAATGTATTCTTCAAATGCCTGGCCTGAATTCGATCCATCGCGCCCTTCCCACTCAATTGATAAATCATTGCCCCACCCTCCAGGATTGAGACTATTATTCTCGAAACTATAATCGCCAAGAGCGATGAGGTTCCCTTCAAACTCCTCAAAAACTAGGGGGTTACTCCCATTCGAAATTTCCGTTGAATCGGTGCGCCCATCTTTGTCTGTGTCAGCATCTAAGGGGTTTGTCCCGGAATCCGCTGGCCCAACAAAAGTGCCAGTATTTGATTCTACTCCGTCTTTAAGACCATCGCCATCGGTATCAGAATCAAGAGGATCAGTCCCGGTGTCACTAGCTCCCACAAAAGTGCCCGTATTTGATTCGACCCCATCTTTAAGACCATCGCCATCCGTATCAGGATTAAGGGGATTAGTCCCTGCAGATTCTTCCTGACCATCGTTTAAGCCATCATCATCGCTATCGGCCTTGTTAGGAAGAGTCTTACTATCCAATTCTTCTTTATTAGTGCGACCATCGTCGTCCGGATCCCCATCCGGGCCATTAGCCGGATTGATAGAACCATCGTCACTATCGTCTAAACCGTTATCAATTTCCCATTGAATAGGTAAACCATCCTCATCGTTATCGCCTATTATAACAGTCTCGAGGCGGATGTTGTCAAAATGTGATCGTCCGCTCGGACTATTGTCGCCTAGTAGCACAACAATGGTTCCTGCAGGAACAGCGTCGGTCGTCGTGAACTGCAATGGAGTAGCATCTGCGAAAGCCCCTGTTGGAACTTCAGTGCCGGCATCAAAGGTTTCATATGCAAGTAAGGCAGGATCAAGTAAGACATCAGCAGTCGTGAATAAATTACCATTTAAGCCGAGGTTCTCCGCGCTGTTTAAAATTGCGTAGACTGAAACATTTCCCGCAGGAGAATAGCCTGCATCGCGGTTGCCCACACCGACCGTCAATTGGTAAGTTTTATTTGGCTCAAAAGCAACGCCGGTATCTTGCCAAATATAGTAACTAGTTGCCATCCCTACGTGGTCCGTGCCTTCGGAAGAAAATCCACCAATATACTCTTCGAAAGCTTCCCCTGAACTCTGTCCATTAAAACCTTCCCAATCAGGAAATAAATCATTATTCCACCCTCCGGCTGTCATATCCCCGCCAGAATTTGATTCGAAACTGGGGTCAGTGAGTTCAATGGGCGCTGCAAGTAAAGTTCCCCATCCCAAAATAGGGAAAATCGTCGTTCTTTGGACATTCCTTAGGGTGTTTTTTGTAAAGTTCATGATTCAATTAGGGAGTTAGAGGTTGTAAAACGCTTGCGAGGAGAATTGCATAAAAAATTATTCTTTGTGAAGTTTAATTGGTCTCGAGTTACAAAAGGCTTTAA
>DIHU01000205.1 GCA_002420315.1 Akkermansiaceae bacterium UBA5688 | reverse complement strand
AGCGGCAAGAAATGCTTCACCCTGAACTGCTGTCCAGCCGTCGTTACTATTAACGAAGTCCCATGTAGTCAGGGCGGCATTCGCAGATGTTGTTGCGAATACCATACCCGCAATGCTTGCTACTAATTGTTTTATTTTCATATTTTTATACTTGAGTGTGTGCAAATTCGTCTAGGAAGCACTTGTGAGGTCAGAAGATCCCACAAAAGTTAGAGTAAGCCAAGAGGAAAGTTCACTTTTTCCATTATTTTTATTCATGAGAGCGTGGAACACCCGTAGTTCTCTTGTTCGTTCAAATGAGATCAATATAAAAGAGGCCAAAGCTAACATAAAAAATGACAAAGGGATGGCCGCTCACTTTAGCCGTCGGTCTCCTATCCGGATTTGGCGTATCAAACGCCCAGGAATTTTGGCCATTTCCTCCTAGATTCTAGTCTCATCGCTCAACTCGACCCAGTTGGTAAACCTCGACAAGTTCATCAACACAGACCCTTTTAAGCCAATAGCGACCGAACTTGCCACTTCTATCTGGGCTCCCCTTTTTTGCCTTCACTGCGATATGTTTGACCTTTCCGGTGTAACATTGGCGGAGAATGCTCTGAGTTGGGAATCCGGCGAGGATTTCACTACGCAAATACCGGTAGTGTTCCGGGAAATGGCTGGAGTATCCATTAAAAATCGGGGTTTTATGGAAAGTCCCCAGATACATAAACTCAGCGGTGCGAAGGTATTCCCAGACCTTCGGCCCCGGTGCAACTGGTAAACAGAGGATACCTTGGTCAGCTGGCGTGTTCTTCTCTACGTATTCGAGCCATTTCTGGTGCTTTTTCTTATCGAGCGGAGTAAGATCGGCTGATCCATTAAATTCCTCGCCAAACTGGTCATAAGCGGGTCCAGATTTTGTCGGATAGCCGTTGGCCAGAGCGGTGAAGGCAATCGCGATAAGTGCCAACCGGCTAGCGGTCTGAGATTCCGGTTTTGTAAATAGATCGCGTGACCATCGATAAAGTCCGTTTATCCCTAGGGCCGCAAAAATGATGACTGAAATCTGAACAAAGAAGGCAAAGCGCATTACTGATCGAACACGGTCGAATCCCGGAACGTGCTCGCTGAGCCACCACCAAGGTTGAAAGTCGCCGAGGCGAAGATTGGGTCCCAGTGAGAGGAAGAAAGCAAGTATGGCAATCGCGAGGAGAAATGAAGCCCAGCGACGAAATTGCGGGGTTCGCAGGCCGAAGACGATGCCGATGATGGCGAGGAGATACTTAATCGCGCCCGGCGAAAGAAATAGGGGGTAGACCTTACCCGCATCAAAACTGATACGCAAATAAGGATCTGAGGGAGCATGAAGGTAATCGGTGACCTTCGCGGAGTTGTTGGTAATGAGATTTTTCTCCCAATCGATCGCATGAATTTCGGTGACGCTTTTAACCTGACTGACGAAGGGGACTGTGAAAATAAGAGCAACGGCCAATGCCACTCCCCAGCATTTGATTTCCTTGGGCCTAATCCAGTGTCTCCAGAGAGTGGGGGCGGCCCCGATCAAAAGGATGGCGAGGAACAGGCCGTGGTGCATGCAGGTTACGAAGGCAAGGGAGGCCGCGATTCCAAGGGTCAGCCCGTTCCGTTTGGTGGGAGTGCGACAAAGTTGCTCTATCGCTGTCAAGGTCCAAAGAATGGCCCAAAGCGGGGCAAGTTGAGAGATTCCTAGTTGCCAGTGCACGATCGGCAGGAGAACCATGGCGGTTCCAGCCCAGAGGGCGGTCCAGCGGCCCATTCCGAAAGTTTGCGCAAGCCGCTGAGCGAAGAGCCCATTGAGAGCGAGCGAGATCCAGATGTAGAAGTTGTAGGCGAGGATCCGTGATCCGGTGATCCAGATGACCGGAGCCACCATCATGGTGGTGGGTTGAGGTTCCGAAAGGCAAAAGGAGCCCTTGGTCGGAAAAAAAATGGGAGCATCCCAGTAGCCAAAAAGACCTCCGGCGAGGCGGTCGGCATTCCACCAGGTGGCCCAGATATTATAAAGAGGAACCGCAGCGGTGGATTCCGAGCCAATCGGAACCTTGGAAAATGGCGAGGAGACCACCGGCCAAGTCAGGACCAGGGCTAAGATGAGGTAGAAGAAGGCGCAGGCCAGAGGCCACTTTCGTTTCGCGCATTGGGAGGCCAAATTCCGAGGCAGGTCGCGGAGTTTGATCTCCCTCTGGTGGTCGGAAACTGCGCTATTGCTCATCGGAGTGACCCTAATAATTCGAATTGGGCCAGGCAAGGGAGAAGGGAAGAACTTAAAAAAACGATCAAAGGATGGTGCCGGACTAAATTTCTGATCTATTAGACAGAGATCATTGATGGAAAAATTGCCGAACAAAGAGATTGAATTATCAGTCGTGGTTCCTTGCCTCAACGAGGAGGAGACTCTCGATGTTTGCCTCGGAAAGGCGTTGGGAGTCTTGGAGAGGGAGGGCGTATCCGGCGAGGTGATTGTAGCCGACAATGGCAGCATTGATGGTTCAGTTGAGATCGCCCGTGAACGCGGGGTGCGGGTTGTTTTCGTCGAGGAGTCAGGATATGGCTGTGCCCTCATGGGGGGGATCGAAGCGGCGCGCGGAAAATTTGTGATCATGGGAGATGCCGATGACAGTTACGATTTCCTCGAAATTCCCAAGTTTCTCGCGAAACTTCGAAAAGGTTTTGATCTTGTGCAAGGCTGCCGTTTGCCCGCCGGGGGCGGGCGGGTGATGCCCGGGGCGATGCCCTTCACGCATCGTTATTTCGGAAACCCCTTCTTTACCTTACTGACCCGTTGGTGGTTCAAGGCGCCGATTCACGATGTCTATTGTGGACTCCGCGGTTTTACGAAATCGCACTACGAGGATCTAAAACAAAGCTGCACGGGGATGGAATTTGCGATCGAGATGATTATCAAGTCTAGTCGGACGGATTGCCGGATTGCCGAGGTCCCTGTGACGCTTCATCCGGACGGACGAGTCGCTCAAACCCCACATCTCAGAACTTATCGCGACGGGTGGCGGACCCTCCGGTTTTTTTTGATCAATTCGCCGCGCTGGTTGTTTCTCGCGCCCGGAATATTTGGGATCCTTATTGGGGCGATAGGTTACGGATTGGCCATGCCGGGGATGACGCTTTTCGGGATCAACTTCGACCTGCATACCTTACTTTTTTCAAGCTTGTTTATTCTGTGTGGGTTTCAGTCCATTATGTTCGCCTTGCTCAGCAAGACCTATGCGGTGGAATCAGAACTGATCGGACCCGACCGGAGGCTTGAGAAGTTTTATTCGTGGGCAACCCTCGAGAGGGGCCTGTTGGTTTCGGGGGTTGCGGTGCTGACGGGTGTGGTCCTCTTGTTCAAGGCAGTCAATGATTGGCGTTTGTCTGATTTTGGGTCGCTCGATTATGGAAGGAATATGAGGTGGGTGATCCCGGGAGTGATGATCACGGCATTGGGGTTCCAGCTTTTTCTGACTAGCTTCTTTGTGAGTATCCTTGGGATAAAAAGGAAGCGATGAAGATTATCGATCGAATTCATGGAGATTATGTGCACCAGCGAAGAGTAAGGGTGCTGGCGGAATTTTTTGCGTCATCGCTTCCCCAGGATTTGTTGGTTCTAGACGTGGGTTGTGGGGATGGACTGCTCGCGAGGGCGCTCACCCGGTCCCGCCCTGATCTCAAGATCGTGGGAGTGGATGTTTTAGAACGCCCGGACTGTGCAATCGCAATGACTAGCTTTGACGGGGAAACGCTTCCATTCGACGAAGGAGAGTTCGATGTCGTTCTCATGGCTGACGTTTTGCACCATACCGAGGAACCGATCGGTTTGCTGAAAGAAGCAAAGAGGGTTTCGAAGCGATGGATTGCGCTCAAAGATCATACCAGAAACGGTTTCTTGGCTGGGATGACCTTACGGTTTATGGACAAGGTTGGTAATTCCCGCCACGGAGTCGCCCTACCCCACGTTTATTGGTCGAAAGAGGAATGGACGAGGGCGTTTCAAGACCTGTGCTTGTCGGTTCAGAAATGGACTAACAAGGTCTCTCTCTATCCATGGCCAGGGAGCCTATTTTTCACAAGGCGACTTCACTTTTGTGCCCTCCTAGAAATTGAAAACCAAAAGATGGAGCCCGAAGTTCAGGAATAAAAATGATGCGAAATCTGGAACTTGTTCAAGCTTTTCAAGCTTGACTCTCGAAGATCAAAACACGAGAGTCCTAGATCCTTTCGCAAAGGACAAAAAAGCTTTAAAAGGCAACC
>DIHU01000220.1 GCA_002420315.1 Akkermansiaceae bacterium UBA5688 | reverse complement strand
AGGCATAACCGTCGTATTTTGGAAGGCCTCCCTTCTCCCACGGCTGTCCTACTGTGATAGCCTTCCAAGCTGAATCGTCAAAATTGGGTTGAGACCATGCCGGGTTATCACCTTTTTGAATACGCCATCCTTCCTCAATTGGTAGTGCGCTGATCTCTTGGGCAACTAGCCCAAAGAGTAACCATATGATTTTTTTGTGAGTGTTCATCAGAAAAGTCGCGGGGATTCTTAGCTTTTTTTGGGTGTCTCAAGGGAGAACAAATACGCCATTTGAGGTTTTATTTTATCCAATCTCTCAGAAAAGCTAACGGTGATCTCGGCGATTTATTGTCAATATTGGACTTTGTTTTTGTGATCTCGTTAATATTACGATCTTTGGGAGAAATTATCTAAAAGACAGGTTGCTCTGGGCTCTTTGATTTTGTTACACCAGCAGGATGAAAAAGTTTTGTTCTTCTGTTCTTTCCGGAGTACGTCTGGGAGCCGCTACTCTAAGTGCTATTCTCACTGGCGCTGCTTCATCGGAAACCGTGAGTGTGGGATCTCTAGCTGATCTGGGGGCTCCTTCCGAGACTCTTAATACGACCGGGCAAAAACCGACGTATCAAAATCGGACTGTTGATGGAGTTGCACAAGTGAATACAAAGGACGCTACCTTTACAGTCTTGATTGATTTCAATGCAGGTGCTAGCGCCGATAATGGTGTTATCTGGGAGTCTGGAGGGGCTACAATTGGAACAAGCGTTTCCTACAATCAAGCTGGTAAGACTTTGAGCGTGTATCATTCATCGAATGGTGGAAATGCCTTGGGGGTAGTGACTCATAATTTAACTGAAGCGCAGATTTCAGGGGGAGACGTCGAAGTTGTGTGGGCATACGATGCTAGCGAAATCGAATGGGAGCTCTTTGTCGATGGAGCTAGCAGCGGAACGACTTCCGATACGACGGCAGTGAGCAGTCAGAACAACTGGAGCGGCGGAAACGCGGCGGGGCTTGGTATCTTCGGAGGAACCTTTGCTGCTGGAAATGGTGATAATACGAACCTTGCAGCAGTTGCTAATCTTGGAGACACGGCAACGATCAATCTAGACACCGGACTCCGTTTTTGGGCAGGAACAGATTTAAACTTCGTTGCAGAGGATTCTGTTGTCATCCCAGCGGGAATTGCGGGACCGCTTGAGGCGGGTCAGAATCGTGGGTTCAGAGTCGTGACAGCACAGGCACCCTTATTTTCTGAAATTTCAAATTCTTTCACGCGTGCTAGCCAACAGCTTAATGGAACTCTTATGTCCGAGGGACAGCTTGTAGCTGATGAAGCGAAGAAAGGAGAAAATCCTGATGGAAGCTTCAATGTTGATGTCATCAACTTTCTCGAGGCTTTCGATGTTGACGGTTTCCCCTTTGTTACCAATTTTGAGGATGATGCTAATTTTCCCGGTATCCCGGGCACTGGCGATCATTACTCTCTATTTACCACTGAGATCTCTGGGTTTGTAGAATTATCAGCTGGAACTCATACCTTTGATGCCCAAGTTTTCGTGGATCGGGTTGATGCGGCACCGAGTAATGATAATGGACTTGTTGTTTTAACTGGAACCAATCCACGTGATTTTTTTGCTACGGAATTAGCGACCTTTGTCCGTCCCGACGATGCGCCCCCTTTCGCATCAACTCCCTGGAATTTTCAGTTTAATATTACAGCCCCAGTTGATGGAATATATCCGATTCGTCTTGTTTATTGGACGCAAGATAGCAATTCAGGTTTGGAGTTTTCGCAACAAAACCAGTTGGTGAATTCTGATGGTGCGACTGTTGTTTTTCGTGAGAGTACAGCTTCTAACCACAGTCATGCCTACATTGCTGAGGTGTCTCCGGTGCCGGGAGTTGCCGACATTTCACCTGAAGAGCCGATTGTAGTTCTACTGCGCGACGATAAAACAACGGTGAATGCACAATCAGTAAAATTGAGCTTTAATGGAGTAGATATTACTGGGCAAGCCACGGTTAGTAGTGGAAATGGTCGCACGACTATTAATTATCAGCCACCTCCAGCACGTCAGAGTGATCGCAATGAGCTCGTGCTGGAATATATGGATTCTTCTGGGGAAAGTTTTACTCGCGAATGGTATTTTGCGAATTCCCTGGGAGAGAAGCCCCCTATGGTGACTGGTCAATGGGATTTCTCGGATGGACTGCGTGCCACGATTGGTTCTGATCTACTTTTCAATGATGAGGTTTCGGAATCTGATACATTATTTGGAAGTACTACGAGTTTTGAGATTGCTGATATTGGAGGTGAGCCGGCGGAGGTCATGTATGTGCCATTTGGGAGTCGTGTGGGATACAAATTGCTTCACGGTATTGCTCCGAATGGAGGTGGGCGATATGTGAATCGTTATACTCTCTTAATGGACGTCATGAGGGTTGGCGGCGGAGGGGCTTCAGCCATCATCCAAGCATCTCCGACAAAAAATCCAGGTGATGCGACCTTTTTCTGGCAGGGAGGTAATATGGGCCAGGGTGGTGGAGGTTATAATGGTGATGGGACATTCACTCCTGATGAGTGGCACCGTATCGGATTCGCGGTTGATCTTGCCGACGAAAAAGTCATCACAAAGTGGGTTGATGGTGTCTTGCAAGATGAGTGGAGACCACAGAATAAGGATCATATTCGTCGTGCCATGGAGCCTGAAACTATTCTCTTTTACGACGTTGATGAGCGAAGCGAATGGTATGTAAATTCTATCCAAATCCTTGATGGGAAACTATCGGATGAGGAGATGGAAGCCTTGGGTGGGCCTAGCGCGGAAGGCTTTGAAGCCCCTGGCGCCAAAGGTTTACAAATTAAGGATATTCTCCTCCAAGAAAATGGAAACGTCACCATTAAGTGGTTTTCTCGCGCTAATCGGAGCTATCGGATTGAGGCAAGTTCTAACCTCGTTGACTGGTTGGAGCTCACCGACGGCCACCCTTCTCAGGGAGATCTGACAGAGTTTACTGAGCTGGGACAAGATATTAACGGGGCGGCAACTCGCTACTATCGGGTTACCGAGGAATGATCAAAGATTCAGAGAGTTGTTCGTGCAGAATCCATCTCTTAGATTCTGCCGTCACTTTGGGGTGCGCTTTACCTTGCATTGCTCTTCGAACACGTTCAAAGAACTACTAAAGTTGATTTTATTTAGCTCTAC
>DIHU01000157.1 GCA_002420315.1 Akkermansiaceae bacterium UBA5688 | reverse complement strand
GAAGTGAGGAGCTTGAGTTTGATCGGGCAGAGTAAGAGAGATGTCCTGATCTGGGGAAATCCAAAAGTTGGAAGAATTTAGAGAAATTCATAAGGGGGCTCGCGTTAGTTGGATTTAGCGGTCTCAATATCTACGTAAAAAACCCCGAAGTCCTGAGACCACGGGATTCTGAAAGTAGAGCCAACTTAGAAAGCTAAATTTAGCTGGCCGTCCGAACTTTCTTGATGATGCTGGCAACAGTGCCACTGGGCTTTGCTCCAACGCCAAGCCACTTGTCAGCTTTTTCAAGGTCGAGCGTATAGTTCTCACCCTCGGCCATAGGATTATAGGTTCCGAGCTGCTCAATATAACGACCGTCACGACGTTTACGGCTGTCGACGGCAACTATTTTGTAGTAGGGACGATTTTTGGAACCTTGGCGAGTGAGTCGGAGTGCTACCATAATTTTGCTGGTGGGCGCGGACGCTGCAGTAACTTCGCCGATTTGCCAAGGATTTTCTGAAGCTTTTTCTGGAATAGAAACCCGCACGAACTCTTCCTGCTATTAGATTATTCATTATTAAAGGGTTTTGATGGGCAGAGTTACCAAATAATCTCGGAAACGACTTAGGTCTTTGCTCTGAGCGGTATTTCCTCGGATGTCGCCCTTTTAGAGAGAGGTAAACTATTATCCGAAGAATTTTGGTAACTCTAGGTCAAGCGCATCAAGAAGATTCTGCATGGTTTCTTGAGTTTCATTACCCATATTTGAAATCCGGAAGGTTTTCCCTTTGATCTTTCCGTAACCACCGTTGATGGCAAATCCATGCTTCATGATAACTGATTTGATCCAACCGGCCTGATCAAGATTATCTGGCGTGATGAAACAGGATAGGGAGCGTGAGCGAAACCCTTTAGGAGGGAGAAGCTCAAAATTGTGTTTTGCTCCCCATTCGTGGACCATAGAATTGTTCTTAAGATGACGTTCAAAGCGATTTTCAAGCCCCTCATCAAGCATTACGCCTACCCTTTCGCGGAGGGCATAAAGATGGGGGATGGACGGAGTTGATGGGGTGTTGTCCTTTGTGTCGTTTTTAGCGAATTCACAGAAATCGAAGTAGTAGCCGCGGTCATCTATACGATCGGCGCGCTCCAGAGCAGCGTCCGAGGTGACGAATACAGCTAAACCTGGTGGGAGAGCAATCGCCTTTTGAACGCCGGCTAGAAGAACATCAATACCAAGCTCATCGAAGTTGATAGGCATAGCAGAGAGAGAAGAGACTGTGTCGACGACTAAAAGCACGTCGTCAAAGGATTGAACGACATCGGAGATTTCTTTTAGAGGGTTTAGGACCCCCGTTGAGGTTTCATTGTGCACCAAAGTTACGGTATCGAAACCTCCAGTTGATAATCTTTCGCAAACGGCGTCGGGATCGATCGATTGACCCCATTCGACCTGAATTTTCTCCGCATCTTTGCCACAACTTTGCGAGACGCCATACCATTTGTCAGAAAAAGCGCCGCAGCAGAGGTTCAGGACCTTTTTTTTAACTAAATTGCGGATGCATCCTTCCATAATTCCCCAGGCTGAAGAGGTAGAGAAGAAGACTGGGCGGGTTGTGCCGACAACTTGCTTGATTCCGGGTTGAATCGACGAGTAGAGCTCTTCGAAGTCTTTTCCGCGGTGCCCGATTGCTGGGCCAGCCATCGCGGCGTAAGTTTCAGGAGCGACATCCACTGGACCTGGAATAAACAGCTTTGGTTTGGACATTACGCGGGAAATTGGACCCTGATTTGTGATCTGTCGAGCGGTTTTAAAGATGAAGTTAAGATTATCTAAACAGTAGGTCACTCAAGCGAGTTAGCCGCAAATGATAGATTGTTAGGAAATGCGTGACATTTGATGATTCCATAATAATAATCAGCGTATAACACGCATGAAGAGACGCAAAATGCTAAAGCTGAGTTCAGGGACACTCATCGCGCTTCCTGCCTGTTCAAGTAACAAAGGTGAAGAGGACCCTAAAGTTGGAAAACATGGAATTTCATCGTCTCAATATGGAAACCAACCCGTAAGGCTTGGGGCCAATACCCAATATCGTCCTCCGGGCTACGTGAATAAGGGGTTACGAAACCCCAATATGAAACTTTCTTCAGAGTTTAATGGTAAAAGCGTGACTCACTCTCGTGGTTTGTCCAGTCAACCATATGTGGCGATGACCTTTGATGACGGTCCTCACCCCCAGAACACTCCTCGGCTCCTCGACATCTTACGAACCCGCAATATCAAAGCTACCTTTTACGTCATAGGTAGGAACGTAGATCGCTACCCCCATATCGTTCGGCGGATCGTGGCCGAGGGACATGAGATTGGAAACCATACCTACACTCACCGAAAGTTAACGGCTTTGAGCAACTCCGAATTACGTAAGGAAATGCGACGAACCGAAGATGCGATTGTTCGTGCCGCTGCGGTTAAACCTCGCACTATGCGCCCACCCTATGGCGCCCTCTTGCAAAGTCAGAGAAGTTTGATTTTTTCTGATTTCACCTATCCCACAATCATGTGGTCGGTAGACCCTAACGATTGGAAGCGCCCAGGGCCATCAGTGGTGCGCTCTCGAATTTTGAGAGGGGCTCATAATGGTGCTATTATTTTAGCCCATGACCTCCATGCCCCGACAATTGATGCCATGCCCGGAACCTTTGACGATCTTCTTTCAAAAGGCTTCCATTTTATAACTGTTTCACAACTTCTTGCTCTGAAAGGACAAGCTTAGGGGCTGCTTGTTGATTGATTCCTTCATAATCTTCACCCATGTTTGGTAAACGCTACTTTAAGATCAGGGAGCGCCTTGCTGAAGTGGTTTTAGAAGTGGGTCAGCTTGCTCGCGAGTGCGGAGGCGAGATTCTTGACCCCGTTACGGACGGAAGTTTTGTAAAAGATCTCAGGAAGCCTTTTCTCTTTGTTGTCTGTGGTGAGGTAAACGCCGGAAAATCGGCGCTAATTAATGCGCTTTTCGCCACTGAAATTTGCGAGGTCGATGCTCTGCCTAAGACTAAGCAGATTCATTGGTACCGGTATGGAGAAAAAGTGGGCTCAGTGGAGAAGAGGTCAATGCTTGTGCAAGACCTTCGCCCTTTCGAATTTCTCCGTGATTTTGAAGTGGTTGATACGCCTGGTTCCAACGCCTCGATCGAAGGGAATCTTGAAGAAATTGAACGGTTTCTGCCAGTTGCGGATCTTTTGTTATTCGTTTTCCCCGTCGGGAATCCTTGGTGTGCTGACACGTGGCAATTGGTTGCTCGACTTCCAGAGGAGCAGTTAGACAAAGTTGCTTTTGTTCTGCAGCAAAGCGAATTGAGAAATGAAGAAGATCTTAAAGTAATTTTGGGTCATATGAAGACTTTGGGGGAGCAGAAAACTGGAAAGATTCCTGAAATTTTTCCGGTCTCGGCGAAGTTGGCAATGGTGGCAAAGAAGAATGATCCGCCAATATCTCATATGCTGAGGAAAAGTGGATTGACGACGCTCAATGAATTTATTTCCACAAAAGTTTCTCTCGATCCGGGTCGGCGCGAAATCCTCAAAAAAATGAGTAACTCAGCACAAGGAATTTTAAAGAAGATTGAGGCGCGGATCGAAGAACGAAGTGATACTCTAGATAGTGATCAACGCTTTTTGGCAGAGTTGGAAGACGAAGTAAATCTTCGTCGCGAAGGGCAGGCGATTTTGTTGCTAGAACGTTTGAGTGGAATGGGCGACGTCTTTTTTAGACAGGGCCAAATTGCGACTCGGGATTTAGGTCGGAGGATGTCTATCACGCGAAGTCTAATCTCACTTTTTCAACAGGAGAAACTTCCTTCCAAAATTGAGGGAGATTTAATTACAGCAGTCAAGGAGGCTGTCGAAAAACAGGCAGAGACCGACGGTGTTGAATTGGTGAAAAACTGTCGGAATCATTGGAAGACTGTAGAACCTCGCATTCGGGAGAATCTCGGAATCAGTCCTCCAGACTTTGAGCAAGAAACAGAATCCCTTGCGGGAACCCGAAAGCGTTTTATGCGCCGCTTAGGGCGTTCGGCAAAGCAAGCGGTTGCGCAGCTTAAAATCAGAGGAGCGATTGATCTTAAAATAGATACCCGTCGAATGGTCCTGCGTCGTTATACGACTCTTTTTTTAATTTTGTACACGATTGGTGGTATTTTCGGTGGCTTCGGTGTGGCGACTTGGCCTTGGGTGTTTGTTATAACGGCGACCGGAACTCTTGGGGTTGCTGCGATTTACTCCAAACTCTCACGAAAAGCGCTTTGCCGCGACTTTATGGAGGATTTTAAGGATCTGCGACATACCTTTGCCGATTCGCTTGAAAGCGACTACAAAGACGGTGTCCGCGAATTCTATCTTGAATACGGAGAACTTTTCGAGATCGTTCGGAGACGGATCGCTGACCAAAAGCTTCTTCTTGAGCCGCGGAAGGAACGGTGGAACGATCTTTTCTTGGAGCTCAAGGCGGTTGATCAAGAGCTCTAATCTTTACATAATGGAATCTTCAGAAGGATCAGCTTCAATTACATCAAGTCATATTGATGCTGATTTGATTCGGCGGACCCTGAGAGTGATGATTATCTCAAGGACACTAGAGTCAAAGCTATCCAGCCTCTATAAGGCAGGCAAGATTGTTGGCGGTGTTTATCTGGGTACTGGGCAGGAGGCCTTTTCAGCTTCGCTTGGTTGCTGTCTTGATCAGGGGAAGGATATATTCGCGCCACTCATTCGCGATCAAGCTGGGCGAACTGGTTTTGGCGAGCCGCTTATTGAGGCGACCCGAACTTATCTCGGCTCCGTTCTTGGTCCAATGCGGGGTCGTGATGGTAATATCCACCGAGGGCGTCCTGCTGAACGTCGACCAGCAATGATCAGTCATCTTGGAACTTCGGTATCTGTCGTGGCTGGCATGCTGATGGCTCGGCGTATGAAAGGGGAGCTCGCGGAAGTGGTCGGTGCGACTTGTGTCGGAGATGGAGCGACTTCCACCGGAGCCTTTCATGAAGGCCTCAATCTGGCGGCCGTAGAGAACCTTCCAATAGTCGTGTTAGTTGCTGATAATCAATTTGCTTACTCCACCCCTCGCGAGAGACAATTTGCATGTGAAAATCTTGTCGATCGTGCCACGGGCTATGGGGTTACCGGGAGAGAGGTCGATGCGACTAATCTTCTTGAATGTCTATCAGTTGTTGGTGAGGCTGTTAAAGCGGCTCGTTTTGGTGAAGGTCCGCAGATGGTCGTTGGAAAGCTTCTCCGACTGTGCGGACATGGTGAGCACGATGATGCCTCTTATGTTGCTCCGGAATTAAAAGATTCTAATCTTGGGCGCGATTGTTTGGAGGTTGGGATTCAGCAGGTAGTTGAAAATAGAGTGGCCACTATTGATGAAGTTGATCTTTGGAAAAGGGAGGCTGCGGAAGAGGTGCAAGAGGCTGTTGCTAATGCTCAAACCGACCCGGGTCCTGATCCATATCAAGACGACTGGCAGGCATTTTCATCGAAAGGAATTAACTCATGAGTGTCACTTATATTGATGCGATTCATCAGGCGCAGCGAGAGTTACTTGCCGAGAGAAATGATGTTTTTTTGTATGGGCAGGACATTGGTGGGTTTGGTGGCGCATTCAAGGCAACTAAGGGGCTGCTGGAGGAGTTTCCAGGGAGGGTCATGGATTCTCCAATTAGTGAAGATGCCATGGTGGGAATGGCAATTGGTGCTGCCATCAGTGGAATGCGACCTATCGTCGAAATGCAATTTGCGGACTTTTCCTCCATTGCGTTTAACCAAATCGCGAATCACGCCGGAACTCATTACTATCGGACAGGGACACCCGTGCCGATTACGGTTCGGCTACCCTGCGGAGGAACTCCTGGATCTGGGCCATTTCACAGTCAGATGGTGGAAACTCTCTACGCTCACTATCCTGGGATTATTGTGCCGACCCCGGCGACCGTTTCCGATGCCTATCATTTACTCAAGGAGTCAGTGGTAATCGATGATCCCGTCGTTTTTTGTGAACATAAATTTCTCTATCGATGGTTGAAAACTTCCGAGATAGATCCGGAGCCTCTTCCCCTTGGGGTGGCTCGTATCACCCGCCCAGGTAAACATGCCACGGTTGTCACTTATAGCGCGATGGTCCATGAAGCTGTCAGGGCTGCCGACCGACTTGCAAAAGAGGGCTGGGAGATTGAAGTGGTAGATTTACGGTCGGTGAAACCTCTCGACATGGATACTGTGATCGCCTCAGTCGCGAGGACGGGTCGCCTTTTAGCGCTAGGTGAGGGTTTCCCTTGGGGGGGCGTCACCTCCGAGATTGTCTCAAGAGTTGTGGCAGAAGGTTTCCACCTTCTTGATGCCCCACCACTTCGTCTGAATTCCAAGGATACCCCAATCCCTTATCATCCCGATCTTTGGGCGGCGCATCGACCCACTCCTGAATCGATCTTGGAAAAACTTCGTGAACTTCTTAATCTCTAACAATCATGCCACAGGTTCCTATCATCATGCCTCAGCTTGGCGAATCGATCGCCGAGGCTAGAATTATCAGATTGAATATTGCGATGGGGGATTCAGTTGTCGCAGATCAAGAAATTATCGAGGTTGAAACCAATAAGGCTATGATGGGCGTTACGACTCTTTGTGGAGGCACTGTTACGGAGATTCGAGCAGAGGAGGGAGTTGAATATGCAGTGGGAAGCTTGTTGGGAATTCTGGAGGCGACCGAGGATGAGATTTCCCGGACTGGAGCTCCGACGATAGGAGAACAAAATGAGCCGGGACTATTGGATGAGAGTGAGGAAGGGAATTTGCACTTCCGGCAAACCGAACAAAGTTACGAAGAGCCCAAG
>DIHU01000213.1 GCA_002420315.1 Akkermansiaceae bacterium UBA5688 | reverse complement strand
AGAGCTTCGGAATCTTTGGACTTTTCAACAAGTTCGGCGCGAAGCTTGTTCAATTCATCATTATGCTGGGTGATCTCGGTGATAAGGTCGATTTTCGCTTTTTCGAGGTCTTTATAAGCGTCTTCTAGTCTATCGCGGTCTGCCTTGAGTAGGCTGAAGCTTTTTTCGTTCGCCCGGAGGCGATCTTGGATCATGGCCTGCCCCTCAATTAAAACTGAATTCTTATTCTTGAGTGTTTCGACAGTCACCGCGATCTTTTTAGTTTCGGCTAATTCAGCTTCGAGACGGGTTCGTAATCCCATCGCTTTTACAAGCTCGGCCTTGGCCATATCAGCGGTATTTTTAAGAAGGGCTTTCTCAGCGACAAGAATCTCATTCATTGTATTGAGCTTTGTCACTGAAGCGATCGCGTTCTCATTTTTTTCGAGCTGGGCGCGCATGGCAATAATGGTCTGTTGTCCTTCATTGATTCTTTCCTCGAGCTCATTCTGTTTGGTGACAAGAATCTCGTTATTTTTTCTGAATTCGTTGTTGATGGCACTGCTTTCAGCAAGTTTCTTTTCAAGGTCGCTCTGAGCTTGAACTAAAATCGGAATTTCTAGACTCCGTTTGACTTCAGCAGCGAGATGAGACTTAAGATTAACCAATTGATTTTCCCGGTCGGCGAGGATTTTCGCGAGGCGAATTTGTTCTTTTTTGAGCTCAGTCGCTGTAATGGTTACCTTATTATATTGTTGTTCGATAGGAAGGAGGCGTGCGATTTCGGCATCCTTAATTTTGACCTTTTCTTTTAGAGTAAGGTTTTCTTTTTGAAGTGAGTCAATTCTTGCGATCGCAACCTCGTGGCCTTGCTCTTTTTCTTTCAGTTTTGCCATCGTAGCTTTCAACTCACCGAGCAGTTTTGCGTGCTCGGCTTTGATTTGTTTAAGCTCTTTCGTTGTCTGTATTCTTCCTGTTGTTTCTTTGTCCAGTTTGCTCTCCAGTTCGTTTGCGCGGATAAGGCGTGCCCGGGCGACAAGGAGATCCTGCCGCTCGCGATGGAGCTCGTTCCGGAGATTCACCATATCTTGCTTCAGAAGCTTCTGGGTTTGTGGATCGGGTCCGACAGGTTTCTTCTCCGCGAGTTTGGCAAGCGCATGCTTAAGTTTACCTTGGAGGTCTTGGACTTTTGCTGATTGGTCAGGAATCGCCTTTTTTTTGAGGAGTTTCGCATAGTCTTTTTGAAGTTGGGTAAAATCTTGTAAGGTCCGACTGAAGTCTGCCTCCAGGCTAAGCGCTAGATCGATGAGCCGTTCACGATCTTTTTGGGCTTCGGTAAGCCCTGTTCCTGGCTCCTGTGCCGAGACAGGGGGCAGAATTTGGAGGGTCAGTGCAGCAAAAAATGTAAGAATCTTATTCATGAATTTTTCAAAAAAAGTTTCCTCTTCAGGCCGAATCGGGACAAGGGTATTCCAACCACCTTCGTTTTCATCTTGGAAGCGAGGGAATCGTTACAGTTAAGAATGATTAAGAAACCTGCACTTATTCACATTTTGGGTGGCGTTTTAGCTTTTGGCGAAAATCCCAATATCGTCCTGATTTATGCCGATGATTTAGGTTATACTGACCTTTCTTGTCAGGGTTCAAAATATTATGAGACTCCAAATATCGATCGTATCGGAAGGGAGGGAATGACGTTCATCAATGCTTATGCTGGAGCAGCAAACTGTGCGCCTTCACGAGCTTGTATGATGACGGGGAAATACACTCCTCGTCACGGCGTGTTCACGGTGGCAAATTCAGACCGCGGGAAGGCCAAAAATCGCAAGCTCATTCCAATCAAAAATAAGAGAATTCTTGATAGTAAATTTGTGACCGTCGCTGAAGCCTTGAAATCTAGGGGCTATCAAACCTGTGTGGCTGGGAAGTGGCATTTGAGTGAGGATCCTACTTTGGACGGATTTGATACGAATTTTGGAGGGACAACTTGGGGGCACCCTAAGTCATATTTTTCGCCCTATAAAAATCGGTATCTGAAAGACGGGCCCAAAGGGGAACATCTACCCGAGCGTTTAAGCAGAGATGTCGCAAACTGGATAAAGGAGAATTCAAATTCACCCTTCTTTGTGTATCTGCCTTTTTACTCGGTCCATACCCCGATTCAGGCTCCCAAGAATCTGACAGCGAAATACGAAAAGAAGTCGCCCGATGGTTCGCATAAAAACCCAAAATATGCAGCGATGATCGATGCGATGGACCAGGCGGTAGGCCATATTTTAAAAACTCTCGATGAGCAAAAACTAGCAAAGAACACGCTCGTAATTTTCACTTCGGACAACGGCCCACACGGGAGTATTTCTCGGGCCGAGCCTCTGCGTGGAGTAAAAGGGATGTATTATGAAGGTGGGATTCGGGAGCCGTTTCTGGTTCGCTTTCCCGGAGTGATCGAAGCGGGTTCTAGGAATAAAACTCCGATTTCTCAGGTCGATCTATATCCAACCTTCTTAGATCTGGTAGGGCAGACCAAGCCACCCGGGCTTGATGGGGTGAGCCTCCTGCCGACCTTTAAGAAAAAGGATTTAAAACCACGATCTCTTTTCTGGCACTTCCCCGGGTATTTGCAGAGCTACAAAGCAGATCAAGATTCCGCTTCGAAGTTCTTTCGAACCACTCCATGCAGTGTCATTCGAAAGGGAGATTGGAAGTTAATTCAATATTTTGAGGATGGAGCGATCGAACTTTATAATTTGAAGATGGATCCATCAGAGAAGATGAATCTGGCTCTAAAAAATGAAGAGAAAAAGCAGGAGCTATTTAAAAGGCTTCAAGAGTGGCAGAAGTCGACGAAAGCGCCAATTCCTACCAAAAAAAATCCTGCTTATCGCGAGTGAACAACTTTTTGGCCACTTATGATCAGAAGGGGAATTCTCCCAGTATTTTAATTTGTAGCCAATACCTCACCGAGCCTTTGTTGTGGTCTCCATAACTTTGGATGACTCTCATTTTCTTGTTGGCCAAGTTTAGGCATCTTGCAAAAACGACTAGATTTTCGGGGAATCCGGTGTTTTGACAGTTTGTTGTATGGCTATTTTTATCGCTTTGTTGGTTTTGGTTTCGCCCAGTTCGCAATTTCTGCGAAGCCGGGTTCGCGGTTGTCGATCCCTTTAATTTTTTGAAGACGGTCGCCGAGCTCCCTGCGCTTTTCACTCGCAAGTGCTTGCATTTTAGAAACGATTTCGGGGTGCTGGTCTGCGATGTTTTTGGATTCTCCGATGTCAGCTTCAAGGTCGTAAAGTTCGAGGTCGCATTTTTGCATGACATACTTTCCGGCATGGCCGTCGTTGGCGGGTGTGATTTTGGAATTCCGGAAGGTGTGTGGGAATTGTAATTTCCATTTACCCATTCGCATTGCTTCAAGGTCGTTGCGCTTATACCAAAAGTAATAGGCTTCCTGGACTGGCTCAGTTTGCTGGCCGGAGATGACAGGCCAAGCGTCTTTTCCATCGATGGTTTTTTCGGGGAGGGGGACATCAAGTATCTTTGCGATGGTTGGAAGAAGGTCGATCGTCATAAGAGGGGTTTTAACAACCGAGTTAGCTTTAAGTTTGGCAGGCCATTGCATGACACAAGGAACGCGCACTCCGCCCTCCCAGCAGTTGCCTTTGCAGCCACGGAGCGGGCCAACTCCTCCAGCATGGTTTCCATAAGCCATCCATGGACCGTTATCGCTGGTGAAGACGACGAGTGTGTTTTCTGTGATTCCTGCCTTTTCGAGTGCGGCGAGAACTTGTCCAGTGGACCAATCGATTTCCTGAATCACGTCGCCATACTTTCCTTGTTTTGAGGAGCCGCTGTTTTTTGGCGAGGTGAAGAGTGGAACATGTGGTTGTGGGTGAGCAAGGTAGAGGAAGAAGGGCTTGTTCTTTTTCTCGCTGATAAAGCGAACAGAGCGTTCGGTGATCCAGGTCGTCATCCATGATTGATCGCGAACGCGCGCAATGATCTCGTTGTCTTCAATGAGCGGAAGAAGTGGGTAATTCGGCATAAAGCGAACGGGTCCGCTGGGCCACATATCATTTGAATAAGGATAGCCGAAGTAGTCGTCAAAGCCGTGATTTACGGGGAGGAATTGTTTCTGATAACCAAGATGCCATTTTCCATACATTGCGGTGCGATATCCGGCAGATTTACAGATTTCGGCGATGGTGGTTTCATCAGAGTGAATACCAGTCGTGCTGCGTTGGGAAAGGGCGCCGGAGATTCCAACCCGATTTGGGTAGCAGCCGGTGAGAAGGGCGGTGCGAGAAGCCGAGCAGACGGGCTGGGCGACATAGAAGTCGGTAAATTTAATACCCTTTTTAGCGATTGAGTCGATGTGAGGGGTTTGCCAACCTTTCGCTCCAAAGCAACCGAGGTCGCCGTAACCCATGTCATCGCAGAAAATGACGACGATATTGGGCCTTTGGGCTGCTTGAGAGAGACTGAAAAGAAACAAACAAACTGGAATGAAGCGAATCATCTGGAAAGCTCAGCACATCTCTGACGTAACCTCAACCCACAAGCATCCAAAATGAAGAGACTTTTCACACTCCCTTTCTTAGCTACATCTTTGTTTGCCCAAGAGCCGAACAAGGATATTAAAGAAGGTCATTCCCACAATGGCCATGCTTTCAACGAGGGGCCGCGGCAAGAAGGGCCATTGATGAGCTCGACCGGTAATGTTCATCTAGCCATTACTTCGAGCTGGGATAAGGGGCAGGCTTACTTTAATCAGGGATTGGGGCAACTTCACGGATTTTGGTATTACGAGGCAGAGAGATCGTTCCGGGCGATTTTGGCGCATGACCCAAATTGCGCGATGGCTTATTGGGGGCTTTCGCAGGCCAATTATGAAAATGAAAAGCGGGCTAAGGAATTTATCGCTAAGGCGGGCGAGCTTCTCAAAAAAGAAGATTTTAAGATCAGCGATCATGAACGGGCCTATCTCAATGCGGAAGTTGCCTACCATGATGACAAAAAGGAAAAAGATGCGACAAAGCGGCGGAAAAATTTTATAAGGGCTTACGAAGATATCGTTCTTAATAACCCTGAAGACTTAGAGGCAAAAGCATTGTTGGTTTGTCGGCGTTGGCAGTTCAACCGGAAAGGTATTCCAATTACCAGCCACGTCGGAATGGATGCGATACTCGAGCAAATTTTCGCAAAGAATCAAAACCATCCGGCCCATCACTATGCGATTCATCTTTGGGATTACCGAAATTATAAGCAGGCGCTTGATTCAGCGGCGCGGCTCGGGCAGACCGCTCCAGGGATCGCGCACATGTGGCATATGCCAGGCCACATTTATTCTAAGTCCAAACGCTATCAAGATGCCGTGTGGCAACAGCAGGCCTCGGCACGGGTTGATCACAAGCATATGATGAAATGGTTTCTTTTACCTGATCAGATTCATAACTATGCGCACAACAACGAGTGGCTTTCACGGAACTTCTCTCACCTTGGAATGGTTCGGGCGAGTATCGATATGGCGAAATCCCTTTTGGGGAATCCAAGGCATCCCAAGCTAAATAATCCGGGGCGTGGATCTGCTCGTTATGGGAGGCGTGCTTTAATTGATTATCTAGAGAAAGCCGAGCTTTGGCAGGAAGCACTTGAGACCGTAAATTCGCCATGGCTCGAAGTCTTGTCAAAGCCCGAGGACGATCTTTCTCGACTTCGTTTGATCGGAGTCGCTCAGGCCAATCTTGGGCAACAGGTTGAATTGAGAAAGGCTATCGAGGGAATCGAGACTCACTTGACAAAATTTAAGGTGGATCAAGAACAGGCAAAGAAAACCGCTAAAGAAAAAGCTGAAAAGGAGAAGAAGAAAGAAAAAGAAGTCAAAGCAGCTGAAAAAAAGGCCCATGATCAATTTCAGAAAAATATCAAGAAGTTTGAAAATGTCGTTGTTGAGCTAAAGGGCTACCTTGCGGCGATGAACGGGGACTTTAAAACCGCAAAAGAAGCGCTCTCAAAGAGGCCTTCACAGCAGTCCCCGGTTCTTCGACATCTGGCTTATGGCGATCACGAGAAAGCGGCCGAGCTTTCAAAAGCACAGATCGATAAAAAGGACAAGCAGACCATTGTTTTAGCCAAGGCGATTCATGCGCTTTATCACGCAAAGAAAGATGACGCGGCATGGAAGGTCGGTTTTGAGGACTTGCGTAAATTTGGTTCCGAAGTGGACCTTGAATCGCCTGTTTTTGCCCGCCTTGCTCCGATCGCAAAGGAACTCGGTTATCCAGCCGACTGGCGGATCGCCCATAAGCTTGCTGGTGATCTTTTGCCGCGTCCGAACTTGGACGAACTTGGACCACTTCATTGGACTCCGCCACCGGCTCCTGAGTTCAGTCTTCCGGACCAACATCAGAAAAAGGTATCTCTTTCAGAGTATCGGGGTAAGCCGGTGATTCTTGTCTTCTATTTGGGGGCAGGATGCCTTCACTGTACCGAACAAATGACCGCGATGGCGGATCGTTATTCTGATTTTAAAAAAGCGGGATTTTCGATTTTGGCGATTTCAACGGACGACATTACTAACCTTAAAGATTCCCAAGATAATTACAGCAAGGGAGATATTCCCTTTCCAATTGTCTCTGATGCGGCCAAGAACATCTTCAAGCAATACACCGCCCATGACGACTTCGAGGATCAGCCGCTCCACGGAACCTTCGTTCTGAATGCCAAGGGGCAGATACTTTGGTCTGACATCTCCGCCGATCCTTTCATGGATATTGATTTCCTCATCAAGGAATCTCGGCGTCTAGTATCGCTTCATAAATAGGATTAGCGTAGGCAAAAAAGAGGCGATTCTTTCGAATCGCCTAGGAATTTTTTTCAGTTGGTGTCTTCCTATTCGGCCCGGAAGAAGCCCATGCGTTGACTATCGAGAACGAAGTCAGAATGTGATTTCTGAATCAGCTTCATACCTTGAGCTAACCATCGTTTTTCCGCGAGCTTAAACAGCAAAGTTCGGGGGCGTTGATATCAATGTGAATATAGGCCTACCCGTTCACGAGGAAGTTTGAGGATGTTGCATGAGAATACGGGCTTTTTTCGGCAACTACTTCCTCGAGCTGTTTTGCCTCGGTTTCCCAAGGGCTCGATCAACGACAAACCGAGTCAAAGTCTCGGATTCAAACCATCCGGTCCACATATTGTGGCCCTGATTTTCGACAAGTTCGACTTCTGCTGGCCCACCATACTTAAGATATCTTTCGACCAGAATTTGGGTATTAAGATGATAAGGGACAACCTTGTCGTTATCGCCGTGGATATGGAAAATAGGGACCTTTGCGGTAGCCAAAGGTTGGAGCCGTTCGGTGGGGTTGTTTTCGTGAAGCGTTGCTTTCAGTTCATCTTTTGTCATGTGGTAAGCTCCCGCTGCACGCGCAATACCGGGATAGCTTTCAAGGTTGCAAACCGGATAAATTCCGGCGACGCCACCCACTTTTCCGGGATGTTCGACAGCCCAATTGTAAAGCATCAGGCCTCCTCGACTTCGGGCTAAGAGGCAGGGTTTTTTCGCAAAGTTTTGCTGTCTTGTGAGATATTCGTAGAGTTCGCTGAAGCCTTTGCGGCCGTCCTGACTGCCATAAGACTCACCAACATCAATTCCGGCGATTGCAATCCCCTCGGCCAGAAACCGTTGGAACATCCACACTTCGGATTTGGCCGGGAGACCAGGCAGGGTGGGTGTATACCAAACCCATGGTATTTTTTTTGCCGGCTTTTTAGGAAGGATGATGAAGGCATTACGACCATTGATGAGGAAAGATTTTCCTGAGAGGGGGAGCTTCTTGGTGCCTGGTTTGATCTGGATGTCTTCTAGGTCATAAAACTTTTTTGCGTTACTAGAGAAAAGTTTAAGGGAAACCGACGGGGCTTTCTTTTCGAAGTAGTCGCGGGTAAGTTTTAGGAGTGAAGCGTAATCGGCGGTCGTTCGCGTGACTGGCCAATCGCTGCCAAAGATAATTCGATCTTCGCCAAAGCATTCTAAAGCGAGGTCGAGAATGGGTTTGTAAAATGTTAGGTCGAGTGGAGCTGGTTGAGATTTCACCCGCCCAAATAGGGCAGAGACTTTACAAAAAACGTTGGGGTGTTTCGCCACTGCACGAAATTTTTCAACCCAAGAAGCCACGAGTGGATTGCCATCAAGGCTCACTCCGCCGAAGTGATTTATGATAATTTTCAGATTGGGAATGCGGTCTGCAATGTCGGCAGCGTCCTCAAGGGTATAATTACCGATAAGCATGTCCACGGTTTTTCCCCGTCTGGCGGTCTCGTTGAGATCTCGATAGAACTCTTCGGTCAGTGTTTTTTTGGTGCGTCCTGAAATCCGATAGCCCAGATAGCGATCGTCCTGACAGAGTTTGTCAAAGAGGGGTTGGAATCTGTCGGTCCCGATTACTTGGGAGAGGTTTCCGACTACGCCACGATAGAGCGTTTTGTTGTGGGCTGTTACATCTAGATTCCATTGATTGTCGGGTAGGTGTTGTCCTGCTTGCACTACAACAACGCCATTCACTCCATTTTTTTTAGCGATTGCCTCGTGGTCCTCTGGCATGAAAGATCGATAGAGGGCGCGGCTATCTTTCGGGATCCAATAAATCCCTTCGGGCCGAGCGAGGTGCCAGAGATGAACATGAGTGTCGATTAAAGTCGGCTCGTATGCCTGGATGAAGGGATTCCCAGCTGCGAAAATCGTTAGGAATCGGACGAGTGGCTTCTTGAGATTCTTAGTTATCATCGGAGCGTTTTACAATGAGCTTTCCCGGGCCGGTGATAGCTGGATGTGTTTCGCCAGAGAAGAGACCTTCGCCCTGATCGACGCCATCAATGAAGAAGCCAGCGACAGTCTCATCCGATTGCAAGAGGAGTTTGTAGAGCTTATTGGGGTCTGCACCTCCTCCGTTGATCCTAAGGCTGCCAACTCCCTCAAGAGACAGTGTGGAAGTGTTAGCGATCGTATCATTTAGGTTGGCTTCGATGATCAATGAACTGTTTTCCTTGAGGTTAACATTTCCAGTACCAAAGGAAGAGTCTGCGGCAGCGACGAGGTAGAAGGGTTCGTTCTGAGTTGAGTGAGCCATTAGCCCGCCTGTGAAAGTGTTGGCAGTTTCAAAGCGGAATTGGTTTCGATTTACTCCATTAAGACTAAATTTTCCGCCGCCTTTTATTTCTCCGCTAAATTTTCGGATACCACCGTGGCCGTTTGTTGAAGTTCCTCCATGAACGCTGGCATTCTCGATCAGTTCGATAGGGCCGAAGTTCACCTCTTCGGCTGTGCCTAAAATGATGCATGAACTTTCATGCATCATAATGCCGCTAGGAGTTTTTGGTAGCGCGTCTAGATTGTCATCTCCCCACAAAATCAGCTGGGAATTCTTTTTTAAAATTAAGGAGCCAGAATAGGGTTCGGGTTGACTATTTTCCACTTGCGCAGTCAGACCTTCACTGATGATCACGTTTTCATTTGGACTAGGAACTTGGCCACTCCGCCAATTTTTGGGAATGCTCCAGCTATCCCTATTTGAGGAATTGCCTTTAACCATAGTTGCTCCGAGGATTGTAGTCTTCAGAAGGAATTCATGGGGCTGAAGAGCCCTTCGAGTAAATCGGATTTCATCCAGTGCGATTGGTGTTTTATTGCCCAAGCTTCCAATGCGTAGGGGATTAGTTTGCTCGCCGGGGATATTAGAGTGCGCAACTGAGGCTGTAGCAACTTTGATTCCATCAAGGAAAAGCGCCATTTCACCTTCGTCTTTCCTGAACTCATGATTCCAAGTGATTGCGAAGTGGTGCGGTTTTTTATCGGCAACTTTGACTTCCTCGGCGAGAGCCTGAACTCGATGGGTCCCGGAGTCATAAAAGAAAGCCATCTGTTCCCCTTTTTTGCCGCGAGCGGGTGGGCGCAAGTCGATGTGCCATCCTCGATTATCCTCTCCTTCACCTGTCCGAGTGCCAAGAAGGAAGATGGGGCGTCGGAGTTTGTCAGCGATGAACCAACCTTCAAAGGTGTAGGAGTTTTCGGTGTCTAAGGCAAAGGTCCCATCAGCCTTCTCTTCCTGCCAGATTCCTAAAATCAAAGCTGAATCATTTGCTGTCAAATTAAGCGGAACTGGGTCGGGGGCTATGGCACGCGTTCCTTTTCCTGGCCGCACTAGGAGTAATTTAATCTGCCCTGAATTATCCACTAGAGAACTTTCAGCGGCTTCTTTATTCATTCTCCACCAGGTAGACTTCTTTTTCTTCTCGCTAACTTCGACCGAGGGTTCCAAATCGGGGCGTATTACCTCTTTTTCGGGTTTCGTTGGAATTGGCTCAGGATCTTCAGGATTGGGCTTTTGCTCGGAAGGGGGCTGTTTCTCAGGGAGTTTGGAAATTGCCATCCGCGGATCGATCGACTCGCGTAGGTCCTTTTTATTAGGCTCCTTTTCTAGGGGTGATTCATCCTTAATGGTGACAACCGGCTTATCGTTCGGCGATGGTGAAGAATAGTTCTCTCTGGTCACCCAAAAGATTATTGAGGCGATGATTAAGATCGCAGCCGTGCCCAGCGCGTAAAGTGGAGTGCGGGACGGTTGTGCGCTGGCGAGCATCGTGCCGCTGTTGCTTAATTGAACGATTGTAGAGACTCGCTTGAGATCAACCAGAGCGGCCGAGTCGCGCGAGACCTGCATGTCAACTAAGCTACCACCGCTTGAAACTACGGCTTTGCGGCCTTCGAAAACTTGTTCGAAAACTCGCAGAAAGTAGGGGCGGAGGTCAAGATTGGTTGAGTCAAGATCCCGCCGGTAGGCCACAATGTCGAAATCTACATGTCGAAAATCGATTTCGCGTTTTTCGACATCATAAACCGCGTAGCGCGAGCTCAAGTCATCTGGATTCCGGGGCTCTCCGACCGATCCCACGTTGATGATATAGCGCTTTTCCGCATCAAGTCGGCAACTGGTATCTAAAAGTTCTTGGACTGATCCGTTAGCGGATAGTTCGAACATTTTTGGGAGGTGAGTGTGCCCGACAAAGGTTGCGAAGTGTTCACTGGCGGTGAAGTTCTCTTTCGCTATTTCGACATTGTCGATATAGTCAAAGCGCCCTGGTTCTGCGATTTCCGCGTGCACAAATAGGAGCTCTCCCGCTTCGATTGCGAGCGGAACCGAAGATAGGAACTGCTTAGCGTCAGGTGAGAGTTCCGTGATTGTCCACTCGATCGCTTGTCGGGCGTGATCGTTAAAAATGGAATAATCCATCATTCCTACGGCCGCTGCATCGTGGTTTCCCAGCACAAAATGATTTGTCACCGATCTTACCGC
>DIHU01000064.1:24001-38680 GCA_002420315.1 Akkermansiaceae bacterium UBA5688 | reverse complement strand
AACAGCCTACCCATAAAAAGGAAGGATCATTCGCGTGCTCAATTCACGAATCTTAAAATTGATTCATGGTTAGTGCCCATTTGCTTCCATGCAATTGGAGGTCACAAATCCATTTTTTAGAACAAGAGTGTTGAGGTCGCTGGAAGGTTCGCTCAGTGCAATAAAGGTTCGATTTGCCGGGGTGCTTGTTTGCTCAGTGGCGGCTAGGAGTTTGCAGCTTCCGCATTGCAAGTCGAAGTCAGGATCAGAGCAATTTTGCCATCCGTTTTCTAGGAGGAGGCGGTAGAGCTCGTGTCGGCCCAAGCAGTCTGTGTGAGTCAGAATGAGCTGCGAGGTCGGTTGAGAATCTGCAAGTGGCGATTTTGGCCAATTGCTTCGAGTAGATGGTCCGCCATTTTGCTTTCGCTTCCAGTGACGAAGGTGGTTTTGTAGCCAGCATAGAAGCGTAAGGAGAATGCGGGTGATGGGGGTGTCAAAATTGGGGTGAAGTCCACGCATAGGTTGGCGGAGCATTTTGCCTAGCGATTGGTAGGGAGCTTCTCCAGTTGGGCCAGAGTAGATAAAGTCGCCGGGTTCGATACCGAGAGCGATGCCCCGATAGACGCAGCCTTCCCAGCGGATCCCGCCCTCGGAAAAGCGATGAGGATGTTTTTTAAAGAGGAGGGCTTCAGCATGGCCGTATTCCATTTGTTGTTTGAGATATTTCCAGGGAGTGGCCCGGCGGTGGTGCCAGACAAAGGAAGCTCCGGAAAACCCGAGCGTGAATCCAGCGTCGCGAAGCCGCCAGCAAAAGTCGACGTCGTCTCCTGCGGTGTGAAAGATGGGATCGAAGCCCTCGATTTGCGCGAAGGCGGATTTTTTAACGGAAAGATGACAGCCGGGCAGGTGTTCGGCGGTGAGGTCATCAATCATAACGTGAGTGGGAGCGCCAGGGGCTGCGGTGGTGAGGGCGAGCACCAGAGAATTGGGTTTTGGGGCGAGATTTGGTCCGCCGATCGCAGCATGGTTGGACTCGGAATAAGCGCGGGCGAGCCAAGTGAGCCATTGTTCGTCAGGGCGGCAATCATCATCAGTGAAGGCGAGGATTTCGCCGGTTGCTTTGGCCGCACCGTGATTTCGCGCGGCGGAGAGTCCAGAGGGTTCGAGGTGAAAGGCGCGGATTTCCTTTTGTTGGTCCAGAAGTTTGGCCGTGCCATCGGTCGAGCCATCGTTGACAACGATGATTTCAAAGTCGGGGTAGTCGATATCTCGGCAGGCCTTGATGCAGGTTTCGATTCGGCCGGCACCATTGCGGGTGCAGATGATGATGGAGAAGCGTGGTGGGTTTAAGGGGAGAGGAGTGGGGAGGACAAGTTTGCGAAGAGCGGTGAGGGCAGGTTTTTCGGAGCCATCGCGACGAATAAGGCCGAAGGACCAGTCATCCATGGTTTGGCCGTTGTTAAGCCAGTGGTCCGACCAAGCGTAAAGGGTGGCTCCGGCGAACCCGGCGGCGCGGGTGGATTTGAGCGCGGTAGGGAGCAGAGTGGCTTGGACGTCTTCGGGGTTACGGTTCGTATCAAGGCCAAATTCTGTGAGGTAAACGGGGCGGTCGCCGGCCAGGTGGTGAAGGCGCGGGAGGTAGCTTTCGAGCGCTTCGCCGTCTTCGAGGTATATGTTGAAGGCAGTGAAGTCTGCTGAGGGCGGCTCGAGGTATTCAGTGGTAGGAAAGTTGGCGTAGCCGACGGGGATGCTGGGTATCACTTTTTGGCAGGCGCGGATGAGGTCATCGAGAGCCTGGTTGACTTTCCACGGAGTCATCCAGCGGGCCATGTCGGAAGGGATTTCGTTTCCAACGAGAATCGCGCCTAGGCCGGGGTGATCTTTGTGGCTTTCGAGCCAAGCGGTGAGATCGCGTCGGGCTTGGTCGAGGAGGCTGGGATTCTCCGTGATGAAGTCACAACCGTGTCCCCAGGCGTGAGTGGTGATGATGATCAGGTTATTTTGAGCGGCGTGATCAAGGAGATGGCGATCCGGGAGGGCATAAACGCGGATCGAATCAAATCCGGCGGAACGGATCTGCGGGAAGTCTTTTTCAGGCGAGTGGCCGGAGGTCTCAGGAAAGGGTCCATAAGTGACGGTACGCAGAAAGTGCGGTCTTCCATCGAGATGGAAGTGCTTTCCGTGCACGGTAAGTCGCATAGGAAGAGATTGGAGGAAGAGTCTGGAAGGCTCCAGTTTGGAGTCGGTAGATGGTTATTATTACCGGGGCTGAGGAGAAATCTTCCTGATTGATTGTGAGCTTTTGAAAAAAAATGTGAAGAAACTGGCTACCACGCCGCTCCAATGGACAATCAGTCAGAACCAATGAAGCATCGATTTCTCATTTTTATCTTCACTGCAATCCTCGCGCCGCTTGTTTCTGCGCAAGATCCCTTTGGTGAACCGGCGTTTCTGACAAAGGAAACGACTGCGACGATTAAGCCGGAGGTCATTCAGATCGAGCCAGGCGATTTTTTTAAAGTGGCATTTATTCTAGATTTGCAGCCCAAGTTCCATGCCTATTTTAAGAATGCGGGAATGGTGGGCGATCCTCCGTCCGTCGAGTGGGAGCTTCCTGATGGATTTACCGTTGGGGAATTACTGTTTCCTCTCCCTAAGGCTTTTAAATCGATATCGACCGGAATCGAATCGGTGGGTTATGGATATGAAGGCAAAGCGATCTTCGTGACCGAGATCGTAGCCGATGAAAATCTTGAAAAGGGCAAGAGTTTTACCATCAAGGGCAGCTTCAATTGGCAGGAATGTGATGAGACTTGTATGCTCGGAGATCAGGAGTTCTCTTTCACGATCAAAGCTGGCGACGAAACTTTGATGGTCGAAGCCGACGAGGCTCTTTTTGAGGAGGCTGACGAGAAACTGCCAAGCGATAGTTCGGCATGGGGTTTCCTCGCAACTGAGAAAAGTAATGTAATTACGCTAAAGGCTATCTACCCGGAAGGTCTGGAGCTCAGTGAGCCGGTCTATTTTTTCTCGACGGACAAGCAGATTGATTCGCAGGCCAATCAGAAGGTTGAGATTGGCAAGAGTGAAATCATCGTGACGCTCACACGGAATGAAGGGAATGAAGATCTCTTCATTGATGCTGGGGAAGTCCAGGAGACCTTGTCCGGCTTACTGACTGTTCAGGCCGATTTTGGCCCCATTGGCTTGGAGGTCGCGGCTGCGTTTATTCCGGATGCCGATGTGCAGATGAATGGTCCGGGCGAAAAAGTGATTAAGGCGTCCGAGGAGGACCGCGAAGCCGGTCTTGCGCTTTATGATGCGGACGCCCGGCCCGAGGTTGTTCTTTTAGGCGGCGAACAAGAGAAGCAAGTGACCTTTATTTCATCGCTTGGTTTGGTCTTTCTCGGAGGGCTGATTCTCAACCTTATGCCCTGTGTCTTTCCAGTATTAGGTCTCAAAATCATGGGCTTTGTTTCGCAAGCCGGAGAGGATGAAGATAAGATCAAGCTACATGGTTTGGTGTTCGGTCTCGGACTTCTAATTACGATGTGGATCCTAGCAGCGTTTATCATTTCTCTCAAACTTGATTGGGGGCAGCAACTAGCCAACCCAATCTTCCTTGGGACGATGATTATCGTTTTCTTCCTGATGGGCCTTAATCTTTATGGGGTTTTTGAAATTGGAACCAGCATGACAAGTGTAGGGGGAGAGCTGCAGGGGAAGAAAGGTTACTCTGGATCGTTTTTCTCCGGAGCCCTAACCACTCTCGTTGCGACTCCTTGCTCTGGCCCTTTCCTAGGAGCGGTGATGGCTTTTGCGCTTTCGCAGGATAACAAGGTAATCCAGCTTGCGGTATTCACCGTCTTCGGACTTGGAATTGCCTCACCTTATATTTTGTTGTCATTCTTCCCTGCGCTTATCAAAAAGCTTCCTCGCCCGGGAGCCTGGATGGAAACCTTCAAGCAGGTCATGGCCTTCTTTGTTTTCGCGACCGCAGTCTTTTTTATGAAGGGATATCTTAAGTTGGTCGGTGACGATCACTTTAACGTCTTCCTCTTTGCGCTCTGCTTGATTGGTCTCGGAGTTTATATCTATGGTCGATACGGTAACCAATCTATTACAAAGATGAAACGTTACGTCACTGGGTTTGGTCTTGCCGGGCTAATGACGATAGGTGGAATCGCATGGGCATACTCAACTGCGAAGCCTCCTGAACCAGGTCTGGCCTGGAATGAGTGGTATCCGGGGATTATGGAGCAGTCGCGTTCCAAAAAACGAATAATATGGGTCGACTACACCGCTGATTGGTGAGCGACTTGTAAAGTGAACGAGGGCCGTGTGTTCTCGAATCAGAAAGTTCTCGACCGTTTGGAAGGATTAAATGTTCTCCTCATTCAAGCTGATAACACTGACAAGCTTCAATCGATCAATGATGACCTTAAGCGTTATGGTCGCGCCAATCTGCCCGTGAATTTGGTGGTGCCAGCCGATCCGAGTGCTCCGATTATTGTGATGCCAGAAGTCTTTGGACCGGAAGAAGCGCTACAAGCGCTTGAAGAGGCATCTGCCTTGAGCCAATAAAGATTATGAAGGAAGTCCCGAAGTTTTCTTATTTGTGGTGGCGAGTTTTTTGACTTCCGATGATACTAATTGATGGGCGTAAGACCATCAATCCTTGGGTTTGCCACCGGGACAAACACTTTTATACTCCAGGTCAGTAAGAATGAAGAGCACGGGATTTATTTGGAAAGGGATTCGCCATTATCGGTCGGCCTATTCGGGCGTGCTTGCGGGGGCGGCAGTTGGGGCCATGGTTCTTCTGGGTGCTCTGATGGCGGGGGATTCAGTACAGGAAAGTTTGACCAAGTCAGCAAAGTTACGCACTGGGAAAGTTGCGGAAATCTTTTCAGGCGGTGAACGTTTCTTTCGCGACGATTTGGCTCTGCGAAATGGGGGCTCAGCCATGATTTACCTAAAAGGACAGGTCAATGTGGAAGAACGGGCCGAGGGCCAGGTTCAGGTGATGGGGGTTTCGGAAGATTTTTGGGACTTCGCGCCACAAGAGACTTCGGTGGATCTCTCGAGCTTCGACGCAGCCATCAGTGGGCCGCTGGCACGGGCGCTGAATCTCGAAGAAGGTGATTCGGCGGTGGTGCGTTTGCAGAAGCCAGGGCTTCTTTCGCGCGATGCTCCACTCTCGGGCGAGAGCGAATCGGTTTCTTCGATGCGGATTACGGTGGCAAAAATTTTGAGCGATGAAGAGTTCGGAAGATTCAGTCTGGAGCAGACTCAAGTCCCGCCTTCGTCGGTTTTCGTGCCGTTGAAGCGACTGCAAAAAGTCCTCGATCTCAATGGGAAGGCCAATGCTCTGTTGCTGAATGAAGATGAATCTTTTCATCCGGAAAAGTTGGAATTGGCGGATTATGGAATCTCGGTCGTTGAAGTGCCAGAGGGAGTTGAGGTGCGGTCGGAGAGGATTTTCATGGGGCCGAGGATTGCGGAAAAAATTAAAGGTGAGCCGGTGCTGACTTATTTGATCAACACGCTGGCGACTGAAGACGGAGAAACCCCGTACTCCATGGTGACGGCGGTGAGCGGGAAGTCCGCGATGTTTCTTCCAACGCAACTGGGTGAGGGGGAAGTGGTGATTAATGACTGGTTGGCAGAGGATTTGCGGGCCCAAGTCGATGATGAGTTGACGATGGACTACTTCGTGGTGGAGTCTGGCAGTAAGCTAGTTGAGAAACGCGGAGTATTTACAGTCAAGGCGATCGTAAAGATGGAAGGTCCGGCGGCTGATAAGCGCTGGATGCCGGATTTTCCCGGAGTGGCCGATGTCGAGAGTGCCCGCGATTGGGAACCAGGATTGCCACTGGATTTGACGCGAATTCGGGATAAGGACGATGAGTATTGGGAGAGTTTCAAGGGGACGCCAAAGGCCTTTGTTTCTTATCAGACCGGAGAGGAACACTGGGCGAATCGTTGGGGGAAGGTGACTGGAATGAGGGTGCCGGCTGGACAGGTTGATGTGGTATCGAAGTCAGTTCGCGATGCGCTGGAACCTTCTTTGGCAGGAATGCAGGTAATGAATTTCTCGGAGCAAGCGAGGGAGGCTGCAAAGTCGCCGGTGGATTTTGCTATGCTATTTCTTGCGATGAGCTTCTTTCTGATCATCGCAGCAATTGCGTTGGTAACGATGTTGTTTTGCTTCAATGTGGAGCAGCGTGCGGAAGAAGGGGCTCTTCTTTCGGCTTTGGGGATTTCAGTGAAGAAAATTTTCAACTGGCGAATGGGAGAAGCTTTTTTTGTAGTCCTTGTAGGCGCGCTCATTGGGACCCTTTTTGCGATACTTTTTTGCACGGCTGTGCTCAAGGTGATCAGCTCGATTTGGGGTGATGGCACGGCTTTTGATCTTCACTTAAGTGGCGGGACGATTGGAAAGGGGCTCTTATGGATTGTGGGACTTACTTTGCTTTCGGTTTGGAGAACGAATCGCAAACAGGTCAGGCAAAGTGCTAGTCTGCGTCTCAACTCGGGTGCTGAGGAAGAAGTTGGGAAACCCAGCAAATGGGCGACGGGCTTCCTCGTTTTTGGCCTTCTCGTGGTCGCAGGTGGAATTGCGATGAGCTATACAGCAGCAGCCCAAGGAGCATTTTTCTTAGTGGGTTTTGGGGTTTTAGTGGCGGGCTTGGCGGTTTTTCGAAAACGACTGTCGCGGATTGGCTCTCTGGGGGAATTTTCACCAGATGGGATGGCCAAGGTGAACCTGGCCCGCCGGGCTTCACGGAGTTTGACGGTGGTGGGCGTGTTGGCAGCCGGAGTTTTTTTGGTCCTTTCGGTGGCTTCTTTCCGCAAAAACGGAGGAGAAAATTGGGAGGATAAGACGAGTGGGGCGGGTGGCTTTGCATGGTGGGTAGAGACCACTTCATCTGTAAATCGGCCTGCTGATGCAAAAGGAGAGGTTGATTGGTTTGGACTGAAGACCCTAGTGCCTTTCCGAGTTGGTGAGGGCGATGATGTCGATTGTTTTAATCTCACTGCCTCCAGCCAACCTCGCCTACTGGGGGTGGACCCCGACCTTCTTGAAGGTCGGTTCAAGACAAGCGATCAGTGGTCAATCCTAGAAGGTGATGGAGTTCCGGCAATTGTTGACGAAACGACGATGATGTGGGTTTTGAAGAAGAAAGTCGGGGATGAACTGATTTATCAGGACGAGTGGGGAAATGATTTTCCTGTGACGATTGCGGGAGTGGTAAAGGATTCGATTTTTCAGGGAAGTTTGATTTTGAGTGAGCAGAAGCTTCTGGAAAAATTTCCCTCACTTGGAGGTTACCAACTCTTCCTTTCTCCTGATGAAAAAGCGCGGGAGATTTTGCAGGAAGAGACGGCTGATCTGGGGGGGAAAGTGACGGCGACAAAGGATAGGCTTGCGGCTTTCCATGAAGTTGAGAATACCTACATCGCAATTTTCAATGTGCTTGGAGGTTTGGGGATCATTCTCGGGAGTGTAGGGGTTGGTATTGTTACTGCCCGTAATTTGGTCGAGCGGAAGGAAGAATTTGAAACCCTTAGAATGCTAGGTCTCTCCAAACTGAGAAGGGCCAAGATCGTGAAACACGAGGTCAAGTCGATGGTTGCTTGGGGGCTTGGGATTGGTTTGGTATCGTCCTTAATTGCGGTGATTCCGGTCTTGGGTGGAACGATTGGGATGATGGACTTGCTGTGGATGATAGGCCTGGTATTGGCAATGGCCTTCATTGCGAATTTTGTGGGAACACGGGCCCCTCGTCGTCTTTAAAGTCATGGTTTTAGGAGCCATTGGTGAAAGTCCACTTGCCATTTTTTTATTGGTTTCAGTGGGGCTACTCGTCGCGATTTTTCTCGCAATCCCGACGACGGGCTGGGTGAGTCAGAAAATGGCAGATGTGCTTTCGTTTTTTTCGCTGGAAAAATTTCAAAAGCCTCCTCCGCTTTTAAGTAAGGGAGATGCCTTGGCGATGCAGGGGAGAGTTGGAGATGCTTTCCACGTTTTTCGGCAGTACTTGAAAGAGCATCCAAGGAATCTCGAAATCTATAGCCGTCTCATTGATCTTGCCTTTGGTCCGATGCAGGATACGGAACTTGGAGATGCCATTATCGTCTTTGGGATGAAGCGATTGGACCGCCGTGGTCGACGTGTTATTAAGCGCCGAAGAAACGCAATTTTATTTGGTGAACTTTACCCGCTGAAACATCTCGGGTGGCGCGAAGAAGTCGAATATCTTCACCCAAAAGTTGAAATCCCTGAGGAGTTGAAAGGGCAGTTTGCGCCGCCTAGCTAAAATCGACGGACGTTCTTACTTCTTTACGGCCTGACGGCTCGCGAGGCTTTCTGAAGTAAATCGGTGCGGGTCTCGGCAGTTTTGGATGGCATCTTCCTGGGTGATATAGTTGTGGGCGACGAGTGTTTCGAGGCAATCATCAATGGTGTGACAACCTTCTTGTCGCGCAATTTCCATGAGGCCGACTACTTGTTCGATCTTTCGTTTGCGCAGACTAGATTGAATCCCTGAGTTGACGCGAAGAGCCTCGGTGGCAAGGACGCGCCCATCGGTATCGGCTCTTGGGAGAAGCCTTTGGCAAATGATTGCTTCGAGAACATTGGAAAGCTGCGAGGCGATCTGCACTTGTTGATCGGAGGGGAAAAGATCCATGATGCGCTCCACTGACTTTGGGGCATCGATTGTGTGAAGGGTGCTGATGACGAGGTGTCCAGTTTCGGCTGCGGTCATCGCGATCTGCATCGACTCGCGATCGCGAAGTTCACCTACGACAATCACGTCGGGATCTTGACGCATGCACTGACGGAGCCCGAGTGAAAATGATTTAGTGTCTCGTCCGATTTCCCGCTGTTTAATAAGCGAGGAATTGTGCTGAAAAGAAAATTCGATGGGGTCTTCCAGAGTGATGATGGTGCCAGAGCGAATCTCGGAGATCCTTCGCACTAATGATGCAAGAGTCGTTGTTTTTCCTGAGCCGGTTACTCCGGTGATGAGTACGAGGCCCCGCTGAAGGTGGCAAATTTCCTCCAAAATTGGATAGTGTCCTAAGGTTGAGAGCTCTGGAATTTCTGCTGGAATGTAGCGATAGACTGCTTCGATGTTTTGACGGCAGAAATGCACGTTCCCGCGAAAACGCCCAACACCGCTGACCTCAATAGCGTAGTCGAGCTCCCAATCGTCCTCTAGCTTTGAGCGCTGGGTTTCGTTCATGGTCCCGAGAATTAGTTCGCGAATTTGGCTGGCGTCGAAAGACGTTTCTTCAAGCGCCTGCAGGCTCCCATGGACTCTAGCGGCTGGAGGTGCACCGACTGTGAGATGTAAATCGGAGCCACCTTTGGTGACGGTCTGGGCAAGGTAGTCTCGAATTCCTTGTGGTGTGGTCATGGTTAATAAAGAAGTGTGTTTAGGAAATACCGCGAATTTGGCGATCAAAGTCACCCGGATTGGGTGCGGCATCTCTCGCAATGTCCTCTGATATTAGGCCCTGATGATAGATTTCCACGATGCTGGTAAGCATGTTCCTGGTTTGAGCATCCTGTGGGCGTTGGAGGTGATCGATGATATCGTGATAGCGCCCATCGCGGATCCACCCACGCACGGCTCCTTCGTTTTGAAGGTATTCCGAGACAAGCTTGAGTGATCCATCTGTGCCGGGTAAGAGGTTCTGGTTGATTACTCCGACGAGCTGACGGGAAAGAAGCATTCGTGAAGTGGCCCCGTGGTTCTCGGGGAACAAATTGCCTAGTCTTTCGATCGATTCGACAACTCCCGAGCTGTGAAGAGTACTCATAACAAGGTGTCCGGTTTCGGAAGCACGAAGAGCGAGTTGGGCGGTTTCTTCATCACGGATCTCGCCGATCATAATTACATCGGGGTTTTGACGAAGAGAGGCGCGAAGGGCTGTGGAAAATTTAGCGGTGTCTGAGTTTATTTCGCGTTGCGAGAAGAACGACTTCTTGTTTTGGAAGAGATACTCGATGGGATCTTCAAGAGTAATAATATGGTTCTGTCGATTTTCGTTGAGCTCTTGGAGAGCTGAAGCGAGGGTGGTGGATTTTCCTGACCCAGTGGTTCCGGTGACGAGAATGAGCCCGGAGCGTCGGTGGATCCAGTGGCGGATGAGATCGGTGGGAAGGCCGAGGGAATCGAGTGGCGGTATGATTGCTTTGATGGGGCGAATGGCGGCCGAAAGGTTTCCCATGGCGCGATAAAGATTAGCGCGAATATAACCACCGTCCTTCATTTGGTAGCGCGAATCAATTTCATTGGTAGAGGCCGGATCGATTTTACAGGCTTTCCAAAGATGGGAGAGATCTTGCCTCGACATCGTTGAGTCAGCCACTGGAACGACCTCGCCGTTGATTCGAACTCGGGTCCGTTGATCTTCACTCAGAAAGATATCGGTCGCCCCTTGGGAGAGCCATGCATTGATGGCTGATTCGAGTTCGTCGAGAGTCATTGGCAGAACATCCACTGGTCTGCATGAATGGGCAATGAGCAAAGGAAAATATTCTGGGCAATCTACTCGGTAAAGACTCCCGTGATGATCGAAGGGATCTTGCGATCTTCATAAACGATGCGGATCGAGGCTTCTGGGAATTTTCTGAAGAGGGCTTTTGGGTTATTCGAGAGGCAGGCGGCGGTTGCGAGAGGATCGGTCATTTTCGCTTCGGGCATGATAACCGAAGCGGCTCGGCGGGTGGTGAGCCCTAGCCCCGTTTGAAGATCGATAAGGTGGGAGTAGAATTTTCCGCCGGCGGTAACATTTTGGAAGAGATCTCCTGAGGTAGAGACCGCGCAATTTCTGAGTGGAAGGCTTTTGTTGGGCGTAAGGCGGAAGGTCCGGAGGCCGATATTCCAGCCCTCTCTCTCTGGAGGTGCATCACCAATGCGTAAATCTCCGGCTGCCGCAACCAAGGTTTGGGTGAACCCTTCTTTGGCAAGGTGATCGTAAATTAGATCTGCAGCGAAGCCTTTGGCAATTCCTCCAAGGTCGAGTTGAAGTCCTTGGCGTTTCACGGTAACAGTTTGTTTTTTTTCATCAAAGGCCAGAAATCCGATCCCGCAACGGCTGCGGGCAGCAGCAATTGCTTCTTCGGATGGCACTTCCTTGGTTCTTCTGGTTTCACGCCAAAGATGGGTGAGTGGGCCGAGGGTGGGGTCGAAGAGTCCTTCGGATTCTTCGGTTAATTTTTTTGCGAGAATCAGAACGTCGAAAAGCTCTTTGCTGATGGCAATCGGTATGCCGGGTTTCGACTTGGTGAGGCGGTTCAGCTCAGAGTCTGGATTGTAGTCGGTAGCGCGATTGCTAAAGTCTTCGGCAAGATCGAAACTTTTTTCCATGGCAAGATAGCCTTCCTGGGGGTCTTTGGCGTATGTGATAATTCTAAATAGCGTACCCATGAGTGGACGCTCGCTTTCGATGCGCATACTAGTGGGTTCATTTGATTGTGTCTCTTCAGCAGTGTTTTTGTCCTGACGGCACGACGATAGGAGGAGAATAGGGAGCAGGAGATAGCGCATCACAGTTCCTCGAGAAGCTCAACGAGGGAAGGATATTGGTATTCTGCTGCCGAGAAATCAATGCATTGCGTGATTCTGTTTGGGATAGCTGCAACTGGGCATCCGACTGTGTGAGCGGACTTCATTCCGTTGAGGGAATCTTCGATGACCAGGCATTTTGATGCAGGTAATTTGATGCGTTTGACGGCTTCTGCGTAAAGATCAGGAGCGGGTTTGATGCGAGGAGCATCCTCACGCGCGATGATGTGATCGAAGGATGTGAGGAGTCCAAGTTTGTCGAGCCAGCCATCTACCCAGCTGTGGTTGGAGCTGGAAACGATAGCGATGGGTATCTTTCTTTCTTGGCAGAGGTTGACGGTTTCACGGACACCGGGCATGGCGTCAAGCTTGTTGATTTCTTCACGGATCCACTTGTTACGGGCGATGCCAATAGCTTCCCAGTCAAAGGCTTTCCCGGTGAGTTCCTCGAGCAAATTCTCTGGCGACCAAGTGTTGAAGTCTGAGCCGATACACTTGACGTATTCCTCAAGCGGGAGGTCGTGGCCGTTCTTGATGAAGGTCTTGCGCATCGATTCATAGATGGACCATTCGGTGTCGAGAATGACTCCGTCAAAGTCAAAGAGAATGGCTTCGGCTTCCATGTGTGAGAAGTAGCGTGGATTGTGAAGGTGGCAATCGTTGTTTTATCTTATCTGGCGAGCGGGTAGGTAGAAATCACGACACGGATAAAGACAATAATGCGGGATTGAAATGTGGTAAGAAATCGAAAAGATCGTGTATGAATTTTTCGGTAGATGATGTGCGATGTCACATCATGGCAAATCCGAGAGTGGTTGAGGAGACACCATTTGGCCCCGAAGTTCTAGTTTATAAGATCCTAGGTAAAATATTTGCAACCCTGAGGTTTGAGAACGAAGTAGGGCAAATGAATTTAAAATGTGATCCGGAGCGCGCACTGCAGTTGCGAGATGAGCATGAAACTATCCTGCCGGGATACCACATGAACAAAAAGCACTGGAATACATTAATACTGGATGGCTCACTATCGAGCCATTTGGTGGGCGAGCTCATTGATCTGTCCTATCAATTGGTGTTAAAAGGAATGCCAAAAAAAACTAGGGAAATTCTTTAAAATGAAATTAGTGATTGGAGATATTCACGGCTCTTTGACGGCGCTGGAGACAATGTTTCAGGTGGTTGCGCCATCGAGTAAAGACTTGATTGTCACTTTGGGTGACTATGTCGATCGGGGTCCTGATTCAAAAGGAGTGATCAATTATCTGCTTGAGAAGAAGCAGACACATAATCTGTTTCACCTGATGGGAAATCATGAAATTCAGATGATTCGGGCTTTAGAGACTAAGCAGGACTGTGAACGTTTTTTAAGCGGGCTTTGTGGAGGTCGCGACACGCTTGATTCTTATGGAGGCAGCTTCGAGGATGTTCCAAGCGAGCATTGGGAGTTTATAAAAAGTGCGGCTCTTTACCACGAGTTGGATGATCATATCTTGGTGCATGCTGGAGTGGAGGCAGATTTGCCGGTTAATCAACAGGATCGGGAAACTTATTACTACCAGAGATTTTACAGTCAGCGGCCCCACCATTCGGGGAAGACGGTAGTGTGCGGTCATACTATTCAGGGGGACCTACCAACCAATCTTGGATACGCAATTTGTCTGGATACCTGTGCTTATGGCGGCGGTTGGCTTAGCGCGTTGGATCTTGAGTCCGGGGTTATCTGGCAAGCTAACGAGGACGGGAAATCGCGGCGGATGTCGCTGGGCGATCTTCCGATTGGTTAAGCGATTTTAAAGAGATGTCTGCCTAGGATGAGGAAATTGTTGGGCTCCCGGTTGCAATTGAATTCTTTTAAGAAAGCTTCGCCATCAGAGCGATCTTTAAAGAGGCAGGGCACGATTATTAAAAGGAATGTTAACACTTAGAGAAGCTTCGACCTCAAACCTTCGGTAACAATCTTGGGATTAGCCTTACCTTTCGAAGCCTTCATAACTTGGCCAGTGAGGAAGTTAAGAAGCTTCTCGTTGCCTCCTTGAATCTCGGCTACTTTGTCGGGGTTGGCGGCGATGACCTCGTCGATGAGAGTGTCAATGGCTCCGGTGTCGGCAGGCTCAAACCCCATTTCCTTGGCCAAATCAGCAGGATCTTTTTCAGGGGTGTCCCAGAGTGTGGTAAAGAGCTCCTTGGCTTGGCTGTTGGAGACGGTCCCTGCCTCGATGAGGTTTAGGACATCGGAGAGCTTGGCTGGGGTGACGGGAGAGGCCTGAATCTCAACTGACTTTTCGTTGAGAAGCCCAAGAAAATTATTGATAATCCAATTCGCTACTTTCTTACCTGGGGTCTTGGCCAAGGCTACAGTGGTCTCAAAATAAGAGACAAGCTGGATATCTGAAGTGATGACGGAGGCGTCATAGGGTGTCAGCCCAAGTTCTTTTTGGAAGCGCTCGGATTTTTCGTGAGGGAGTTCGGGGACTAGAGGGCGTACCTTCTCAATGTAGGCGGCTGTCTTGACGGGAAGAAGGTCGGGGTCGGGGAAGTATCGATAGTCGTGCGCATCTTCCTTGGTTCGCATTTCTTGGGTTTCGCCGAGGTCCTCGTCCCATCTCCAAGTGGCTTGGACGAGGGACTCCCCATTGTCGAGTGCTTCGCATTGGCGGCCAACCTCGTAATGAATGGCACGTCGCACGGCGGAGGTGGAATTCATGTTCTTGAGCTCGATTTTAGTACCAAGAGGATCGTTTTCGTTTTTACGAACTGAGATGTTTACATCACAACGCATTTGGCCTTTGTCCATGTCAGCATCTGAGATGCCTCCGGCGATGAGAATTTGCTGGAGAGACTTCAAGTAGGCGAAGGTTTCTTCGGCAGACTCGATATCAGGCTCGGTGACGATTTCCATAAGAGGTGTGCCGGCACGATTAAAATCGATGAGAGTGGTTTTGGCGAGGTGAGTTGACTTGGCGACGTCTTCCTCAAGGTGGATGCGATTGAGTTCGACGACCTTACCAGGATTCTTGATCTTTTTCTGGGCATCTTTGGGGTAGTTATGATCGTAGAGCGGGACCCCGCCACCGAGGCAGAGAGGCAGATCCATCTGGGTGATCTGGTAATCCTT
>DIHU01000064.1:19694-23612 GCA_002420315.1 Akkermansiaceae bacterium UBA5688 | reverse complement strand
AAGCATGCCGGCAAGAATAGTACGCTCGATTGCAAATTCGTTCAGAACCGGGAGGGCTCCGGGCAGGCCAAGGCAGGTTGGGCATGTGTGAGTATTAGGCTCGTCGGCGAAGGAGGTTTTGCATCCGCAGAACATTTTAGTGTTCGTTTTGATCTGACAATGGACCTCAAGCCCGATGGTGACGATATAGTCTGAAACTGGCACGGACTTTGTTTAAACGGGAAATTGGCAAATCTAAAACCCTAAACCTGTTGATCCCGGATTTTGATGCGAAATCTTAGCGAATAAAATGAGTTCGGCCCTTCTCCCGCTTCTTAGCGGCACTGATTATCTGGCGGTGCTTTTTTTGGGCGGTCGAAGGCTAATCTCAGATGCTAAGACGAAAGAAAGTGGTGGGAGACCAGGTAATCGTATCCTATGAAAAATCCTCTTTTTCTTGCCCTACTCCCAATTATTGGTCTTGGCGTCTATGCGGCTAAGGTAAATCCAATGTCCGAGGCGGATTTAGTTCAAGCCAATTTACCCAAGGTCGAAAAGTCGAAAACTAAGCACCAAATTCTCTGTTTCTCGAAGCCTTTTGGCTTTCGGCACAATTCGATTGAAATTGGCGAAACAATGCTGCGTGTAATGGGTCAAGAGACGGGACTTTTCAAAGTGACGTTTTCAGATGATCTTTCGAACTTCGCACCGGAAAATATCAAAAAGTTCGATGCGATTTGCTTTAACAACAATACGCACATCCAGAAGGGGATGAAGGATGAGGCACTTCGGAAGTCACTGATTGCTTACGTTAAGAATGGCGGCGGAATTTTCGCGATACATTCGGCGACTGATGGAGGATGGCCTGAGTATATTGATATGATTGGTGGCAACTTCCGGGGTCATCCTTGGGGAGCAGGCGGAACGTGGGATATTTCTAACGAAGATCCGAAACACCCCATCGTTAAGGACGTTCACGGCGGTAAAGGATTTAAGCTAAAGGATGAGCTTTATGTTTATAACGACTTCGACCGTGGCGATCAGCGCGTTTTGATGGCGTTAGATATGAAGAGTGAAGTTAATGGCACGAGAAAGGGTCCCCGTGAAGATAATGATTACGCCCTCGCATGGGTAAAAAAATATGGTGAGGGGCGCGTCTTTGTAAGCGCCTTCGGTCATAACAAAGAAGTTTTTTATAATCCCGAAATTCTCAAGATGTGGGTGGAAGGGTTCCGCTATATTCTCGGCGAGACCAACGTCGAGACTGAGTCGGTTCCCAAGCCGACATTCAATTTGCCTAATTAAGTTTTACTTCCAACGGTAGACATTAAGTCCTTTAAGGTGCCGGACGTAGAGTTCGGCGCCGCAGACCGCGAGGTGGGCCCAAGTAGAGGGGGTTTCTAATTTCACTTCAGAGAGGAGATTGAAGCTTTTGGGATGGGCATCGATGTGGAGAAGAATCCCGCGCTGATCGAGGGCGAGAATGTTGCTGCCTTGGGTGACCATGGAACAGTATTCGCCAAATTTATCACCTGAGCTCCAGAGTGTTTTACCACTCTTAGGATCGAGGCAGTGAAAGCGTTTGTCGCGACCGTGGAGGTAAATTTTCCCATCAATCACAACAGGTGAGGACATATAGCCCTCGCGCTTCGAGTCGTTCCAGAGTTGAGTTGCAGCCAGGAACTTGTCTTTCTTAGAAATATCGTAGAGGAATGAACCTCCACCGTAGGTTGCGGTGAAAATTTTGTCGCCCACGGGGGTTGGCGGGAGGATGTTCATACCGCGGAAGGCTTTTACGGGTGTGGTCCAAACCGCTTTCCCATTTGAAGGAAGAACCCCGCTGAGGGTGCTCCGGGTTTGCACAAGGATTTGATCAACCCCTTGAATGGTGGTGCGAAAGGGAGAGGAAAAAGCGCTGCCGAACATGGCTCGCTCGTCAGCAAGAGATTGCCAGACGGTCTTTCCATCGCTCTTTTTGATTTTACGCATAGCGGAGCCAACCTGCACATAGAGGTGGTCATTATCGAGTAGAGGCGAGGAAACGAATCCGAATGAAGGGAGTGGAGTTTTTTCCTCGGATGGGTAGTCGCGGCGCCATTTTTCTTTTCCAGTTTTGACATCAATCGCAACGAGGATATCATTCATCCCTCCGACGAAGAGAGTTTTACCGTCAGTGGCAGGAGTAGAGCGAACCCATGAGCCATTCTTCGCAGCGTAAAATGGAACTCGCATCGAGCCTGCCCAATCATTGTCCCAGATTTGTTTCCCAGTTTTTCGGTCAAAAGCTCTAACGATCTCGGACTTTTTGTCTTTAGTCTCAACGGTAAAAACCTTGGAACCAGCGACGATGGGGCTGGAGTATCCTTCGGCAAGATCAACGGACCAAATAAGTTTAAGGTTCTCGTTTGAGAGTGATTTGGGCCAAGGAGTGGCTTTTTTGGAGATTTTGCCGTCGCGGGTCGGCCCACGCCACTGGGTCCAGTCTGCGGCAGAAAGAAAGGACATCCCTAGGATGAGTAAGGTGAGGACACTCTTCGTCATTTCTAACAGATCGTCTCGATTTTCTGATACGCAAGTTCAGGAATGGGTGAAATTTCACGCGGTTTTGGACCGTTTTGAATCGCACTATGAAAATACTAGCATACACGATGGCTTTCTCGGTCCTAGCTGCCGCTTCTAAGGCAGAAGAGGAATGGGTTTCAATTTTTGACGGAGAAACTCTCAAAGGCTGGACCAACTCAAATGGTGGAGAGGTCAAGGAGGGGGGCTGGCTAGCAAAAGATGGGGTATTGTATCGGAAAGCAAAGGGAGGAGATCTCTACACTGCGAAGGAATATGCCGACTTTGAATTTCGCTGGGAGTGGAAGATTTCTTCCAAGGGCAATAGCGGGGTGAAGTATCGTGTTACGAAATATGGTTCGACGAATCTGGGACCGGAATATCAGGTGCTTGATGATGCTCACCCCGATGGTGCGAAAATTAAAAAGCGGCAGGCATCGTCGCTTTATGATTTTCTGGCCCCGAATGATAAAAAGAAGCTGAATCCGGTGGGTGAGTGGAATTCCTCACGGGTAGTCGCTAAGGGGAAGCATCTTAAGCACTATCTCAATGGAGAGCTCGTCGTTGAGATCGTTGTGGGTAGCGACCGATGGAAAGAGGCTCACAAGCAATCAAAGTTTAAGAGCAAAGAAAATTTCGCACACAATCAAAGTGGTCGGATCTTTTTGCAAGACCACAACGATAAAGTTTGGTATCGCAAGCTCGAGATAAAGGAGATCAAGTAAAATCCGAATCACCTAAGAAAGGAGGAATCTCCGAATCGGGGGGCGTTGTTTATGTAAGCATCACCTGACATTTTCTACTAAGGCGCCTCCCGAGTATTATTATGAAATTTATCCCTCTTTTGCTCCTCTATCCTTCATTTGTTAACGGCGATGTCGTGATTAGCGAAATAAGTGGTGCTTCGTCAGACAGACTTCTGAAGTTTTCTCAGCTCGGACAACCCAGTCTCGGCGCGGGTATACCGTGGGTTTCATCCGATTTTAACGACTCAAAATGGCTCTCTGGATCAGCCCCTTTTGGTTTTGGGTATGGCCGCGTCTCTACCAATTTGGCTTCCGATCTTAAGGGTAAGACCCCATCGCTGTATTTGCGACATACCTTTGAGGTTTCTGCAGGTCAGGCCGCTTCGTTGGCTGATCTGATTTTAACGACAGAGTTTGATGACGGAATTATTGTTCTTATTAATGGGAACGAGGCGGTCCGGTGTAATCTTGGAGCTCCGGGAATGTTTATTTATTCTGACCAGCTCGCATTCAATGAAGATGCGACGGAAAGGAACCCCACAGTTTTGAATCTTGGAAGGGCCTCGGATCTATTGGTGGAAGGAGAGAACACGATCGCGGTGCAGGTGGTGAATCGCGACCCTGACTCGCCTTT
>DIHU01000064.1:0-19282 GCA_002420315.1 Akkermansiaceae bacterium UBA5688 | reverse complement strand
CATACAAATAGCGGAGGATTAATTTCGAATATTACAACAGGGACTCTCAGGTCAGGAGGATGGCTTGATCAGTCGCCCTCAGTTCGGAGTGGAAGTAATTGGACTGATTTTAAAGTAGGAGTTCTCTCTGATCCTGGAGCGGGTGAGAATGGTGATGGGGCGATTACCTACACTCTATCTGGCCGGGGAACCGAAGATGAAGCGACCTTGCTATTTCCTCCGGTTGACATGTCTGCTCATTGGATACCTGGAGCGATCACTGCTTTAAATTTGAATGAGACGCGAATCTCATTTTTATATCAGGGGTCACCGGGGACCGTCTTTGACTTCGTCGCTGAGTCAGGCGATGGACTTATTTCGGCATCCGGATTTCCTGTGGTTGCAGCTTCTAGTGATGAGACTCTTGGCTACTGGCGTTTTGATGATGGAGTCGCAAGTAATGGAGCGGTCGTGTTGGTCGCCAATGATTCTAGCAGCAATGGATTTAATGCGATACCAACTAGCCGCGGAGGTGGCACCTACTCAAATGATGTCCCCGGAACGATCATTTTTGATCCGCTCGCGAATGCCGCAAGAAGCAACCAATTCTCGATGGACGTCTCGGCCTCAAATCGTCGCCTTTCGGTGCCAAACAAGAGTGCTTTTAATACTTCTTTCACGATAGAGATGTTCGTCAAAATTAATGGAGAGCCGGCTGGGTATCATACTTTTCTACGTCGTAATGCTGGCAGTAATTCACGGTGGCAGATCGATTTTGATCATGGTAATGCTGGAGCATTTGGAAGAATGCGTTCCCGCCTTGATACGCCAGACGGTGACAATGCTAACTTTGTTCTTGGGCCAACTGGTGGCTCGTCGGTTCCAGCTGAGAGAAGAATCTGGGTTGATACCGACTCGGGTAATGGTTTGGTTTCCAGCTACAATGACCCTTCCGATTGGTCGCGCGATGGAAATGGGTTGAATGATCGTCCGGAGTGGCATCATGTCGCCTTATCTCTTGATGAAAATACCGGGGTAGTTAAATTTTACTTTGACTATGAACTCATGCAAACTCGAGCTCTTGTCGACAATGATGAGAGTGGATATGTCCATCCTTCTTCGGCAATCGAATTTGGAAAATTTGGAGGAAACTACGGGGTCTTGATCGACGAAATTCGTTACACTGGGCGCCCCCTCGATCAAGATGAATTCCTTCGAGTTGTCGATAATGATCCGGGAGCTTGGGCCACTTACGAAATCGACCTGGCGAACGGGGATGTTGATGAGCAAACCGCTCTTATTAATTATTTGAATTCCAATAATCTGACGGCCTTTACTCCGGGTTTGCGGGTTCGTGAAGAGAGTCACTCGGAGGCAGGGCGGACGATTTCTCTCGATTCTTTTCAGGTTGACTACACCCAAGGCGGAGCGAGTGGCGATCTCGTGAAGAATAATCAAATTTGGCGCTATCAAGCTGGGATCGGTGAGCCGTCTGGGGGAGTCTTTGAGCCGGCGGCGCCAGTCGAAGAGATGCGGGCTGAATTTGTGGATTGGATCGAACTATCAAATAACGGGGCCTCGGTGGTTGATTTAACCGGGTGGTCCCTTAGCGACAATGAGACCGATCTTCGGAAATGGAGTTTCCCTCCGGGTACGACTATTCCAGCAGGAGGATATCTCCTCGTCTTGGCGGACGATCTTGATACCGCTGGAATTTCCCCAGTCTATTTACATGCGAATTTTAAATTGGATGCCGGTGGGGAATATCTTGCCTTGGTTGATGATTCTGGAGTGCTGCAGACTGAGTTTGCTGGGGGCTTCCCTCGCCAGCTTGATTTTTATTCTCTCGGGTTACCTTCTGGCGGAGGGGGCTACGCATATCTCTCTGAGCCATCGCCCGGTGCGGCGAATGGCGGCCCTGCGTATGCAGGTGTTGTGGGAAAACCAGACTTCGATACCCCAAGTGGTTTTCATGCCAGATCAGTAACCCTGGGAATTACCACTTCCACTCCCGGCGCGACGATTCGTTACACGACTGATGGGACCGAGCCTACGCTCAAAAATGGCATTGATTATGTCGCCCCTCTATCCCTCTCGCAGGTTAATTCGCGAACTGGGCACAGTATCCGTGCCCGTGCGTTTTTGGATGGAGCGATTCCATCTAAGATCAAATCCGGGAGTTTTCTTGTTGGTCAGAGTTCTAACATCACGAAGGCCCCGGCAATGTTGTTCACTGCCGATACTGAACGTTCTTTCACCAAACCCTATGGGGTCCTCTCGATTGATGGTGGGCGTTATGTCGATAAAAAATGGGAGGCGGTTGAGAAGAGCGACTATAATATGGCACTCGAACGTGGTCGTGCCTTTGAACGGCCAGCATTTATCGAGTTCTATGCTGCAAACTCGACGAGGGGCTTTCGTGAAGATGCGGGTCTTCGTATGGCTGCAAGCAATTATTCTCGGCCCCGCATGACTTTTAATGGGATTGAAAACTCACCGTGGTCAACGAACTCGCGGGACAAGCCATCGTTTAATCTTTATTTCCGTGACGAGTATGAGGACTCTTCGGTGACTTTTCCGATCTTTGGAGAAGACTACCCGGTTGATACTTTCGAGCAACTTCGTCCGCGGGCTGGAAAGAATGATATTAACAATCCCTACATCAAGGACGAGGTGATGCGCCGTCTTTTTATTGATATGGGGAATGTCGGATCGCGTGGTATTTTCAATAGCCTTTATTTAAACGGCGAGTGGAAAGGATTTTACAATACCTGCGAGAGATTACGGGAGCCATTTTTTCAATCTCACTACTCAGGATCGGGCCAGTGGGATATCCGTCAGGCGGGTAACGCCGACGGGGGGCTTGCTGAAGGAGATAATGGTGCCTGGAATGCCCTCAATAACCGGCTTCAGGCAGCCAACGTAAATAATCGAAGTAATTGGGAAAGGGCGATGGAGCTGGTTGATCCCATCGCAATGGCTGATTATTTTTTGCTTAATATTTATGGGGCGACCTGGGATTGGCCAAATAATAACTGGGTCTCGGCTCGTGAGCGCTCGGTTGATGGGCGATACCGCTTTTATGTTTGGGATGCTGAGGGGGCCTTTGGTCATCCGCGTCGAACTAGTAATTCTAATAGCAACAAGCCGGTAAATTTTAATACGATCTCTGAGGATTTGCTTTCAAGGACTGATTCGACTTCTCGGATGTTCCAACGGCTAGAACGTTGGCCGGAGTTCCGCCTCATACTTGCTGATCGTATTAATAAACACTTCTTTAACGGCGGAACACTTGATGATTCCTCACCAAATAATTCTCGGATTAGAGAAGTGATCGATACCGCGATTTCTGAGTTTTCGCCGTTGCTTGATGAACGTTCTAACCAATCGGTGGACACTGAATTTTGGAGGTACTGGACTGCTTCGGGTTCGTCTCGTCGGAGTTATCTTTTGGGGCCGAACGATGAGTATTTTCGTGATGCTGGATATTGGCCGAACACCGAGCCGCCTAGTTATAACCAAAATGGCGGAGAGGTTGCTGTTAGCTTTAAGGTCAGAATTTCCGGAGGGTCTGGCACCATCTACTATACTCTTGATGGTTCGGACCCTCGCCAGTTTGGAAATACAGTAGCTGGTGGCGCACTTATTTATTCGACTCCCATTTCTCTGCCTCAATCTGTGGTGACCGTAAAATCTCGACTCCGTAGTCCGCGAGGAGAATGGAGTGCGCTTACTGAGGCCCAGTTCAAGGTTGGCCTTATTCAGCCTAATTCTTCGAACCTTGTTGTTTCCGAGATTCATTATCATCCTGTTTCACCGAACGCTGATGAGCTTGCTGCGGGGTTCTCTGATCCCGACGATTTCGAATTCATCGAGTTGCAGAATATTGGCAACCAGGCACTTGATCTCTCCGATCTTTCCTTCACTGATGGAATTAGTTTCAAGTTTGCGGATAGCTTTCTGACTTCGCTGGCACCAGATGCTTCGGTTATTTTGGTGCGAAGCCTCGAAGCCTTTAGGCAACGTTATGGAGATGGATTTGAAGCTTTAGTGGCCGGCCAATATGGCGGGGGGCTCTCCAATGGTGGGGAGAAAATCGTAGTGGAAACCTCTGCCAGCGTTGTAAAGAGTTTCAGCTATGACGATTCAGAACCTTGGCCGGGTTGTGCGGACGGCGAGGGGATCTCATTGATCCTCCTCGATCCATCTTCAAACCCCGATCATACCCTTGCGGAAAGTTGGGCAGGTTCTGCGCAAGTCGGAGGGTTCCTCGGAGGCTCGCTGCAACCTTTAACTTACGAATTGTGGCAAAGTTATGTTTTTACTTCCAAGCAAGCTTCAGGGCCTTCTGATGATCCTGATGGTGATGGTCTGCCTAATCTTGTTGAGTTCTTCCTTGGCTCACTTCCCGGGAAAAATGATGCGGTAGCCCGCGGCCCTCGGGCGTCAATTACAGATACGAATGGTGAAGATTATCTCACCTTTAGTTTCTCTCAGGTACTTGGTCAGACTGAGGTGACAGGACTAGTTGAGGTCTCTTCAAATCTCACCGATTGGTCTTCTAGTTCTGCCGGCATTAAGGAGGTTTTACCCGCAGTCCCAAATGGGAATGGCAGTGTTAGGCGCACCTTTCGGGTGGCCTCTCCGGTCTCTGATGTTGCGAAACAATTCCTACGTCTCCGGGTCATTGAGAATTAAGCGAGGGGCGCGCCGGACTGAAAGAATTGGCAAAGTCGGCACGAATAGACTCTACTCATGAAGCGTCTTCTATCACTTCTCCTCGCTGTCGCAGCTCTGGGTTCTCTTTTCCTCGCCAATGGACAGGAGAAGAAGGCCTCTTTACCGGAACCCACCCGGCCGCTCAAGGCCCTCTTGATTGCCGGTGGATGCTGCCATGATTATGTGAAGCAGCATGAGGTTCTCTATAAAGGAATCCAAGAGCGTGCTAACGTTCGTGTCGATGTAATGTGGACGCGCGACAGGAGTACGAATCCGCCACTGCCACTTTACGATGATCCTGATTGGGCGAAAGGTTATGACATCATCATTCACGATGAATGTGCCGCCAGTAATAAGGATCTCAAGTTAATGGAGAACATCCTCGAAGTGCACAAAACTATTCCTGCGGTGCATCTCCACTGTGCGATGCATTCCTTCCGCAATGGCACAGAAAAGTGGGCTAAGCATCTTGGTCTGCATTCCACCGGGCACGGTCCACAGAAACCTCTCGAAATCACTTATACGAATCCCGATCATCCTATCACTAAGACGCTGGAGAATTGGGTCACTAAAAATGAGGAGCTTTATAATAACCGCGAGATTTTTGATGCTGAGCCGCTCGCCCTCGCGACCCAAAAAGTGGGTGACCGTGAAAATTCGGCGGTTGTGGCGTGGATCAATACCAAACAAGGTGCGCCTACCTTCTCAACTACCGTGGGGCACAATACTCACACGGTTGAAGATCCTCGTTACCTTGATTTGGTCACCCGCGGATTACTCTGGGCTGCCGGAAAGTTGAATGATGATTATCTCAAACCCTATACTGGATCTAACGTCATCACTGAAATGGGGGCGAAGGAAGAGAAAGTGGAATCGTCTTTTGGTAAGCCTTCCAAAGATGCTGTGAAGGTAAAATTGACTGCTTCATCCGTCCAAGTTAGCGATAGCCACTTTCCTTGGAGAGCTATTGATGGCAACGTCGAAACCCGTTGGACCGCCAATGGGGCCGCTCATCCGGCTTGGCTACAGCTCGAATTTGAAAAGCCCACCACGGTGACCTCGGCCGAGATCCTCTGGGAGCAAAGGACTGAATGGTATCACTATAAGATTGAAATCTCGCGCGATGGAAAAAACTGGGAAATTGCTCATGATGGTTCAAAGAACCAGCGGAAGTCGGATACCAAGGATCGCTTCAATGTTCAGAATATCAAATCTCTCCGTGTGACGACTCTAGGTCAGGAGACTGGCAAGTGGCCCGCGCTTTGGGAAATTCGCCTGAAGGGACCGAAGGGGAAACTCAAGCTCTTCCCCATTCTAAATAAAAAGGAGATCAATCAGACCAAAGGAGCGTCCAGTAAGGGCTTTGAGAAGGCCGGTAACATCAGACCCCAAATTGCTCAGCTAAGTCCTGAAGAGGAAGCTGCGATCTTAAAGGATTGTGAGATTCCCGAAGGATTCGAAAAGAGCCTTTTCGCCTCTTGGCATTCGGCGAACTATCCCGTTTATGTTGCAGCCTCCCCTGGTGGGGATCTTTATGTTTCGTCCGATGGCAATGGCTCGCTGGGTCGCCAGCCAAACCGTGGGCGTATCTTGCGATTGCGAGACTCCGACAATGATGGCCGCGCTGATGAGGTCACTGAGTTTATTCGTGATATCGATTCACCGCGCGGATTAATTTGGGATCACGACCGACTTTACCTTCTACACCCGCCGCATATCTCGGTCTTCTTTGATCGCGATCATGATGGAGTGGCTGAGGAATCGAAAAGGCTTATATCCGACATCGCCTTCGGCTTCAAAGATCGCCCTGCCGATCATACCACGAATGATATAACGATGGGTATCGACGGGTGGATCTATATTGCGGGTGGTGACTTTGGCTTTATGAAGGCGACCGGTAGCGATGGTCGGACCTTACAACATCGTGGCGGTGGCGTCGTCCGGTTCCGGCCCGATGGGTCTAATCTTGAGTTATTCTCCACAGGAACTCGCAATATTCTCGCCACTCCGATGTCGCCCACTCTCGACATGTTCGCCCGCGATAATACCAACGATGGTGGCGGCTGGGATGTGCGCTTCCATCACTTTACCCCGCTTTCCGATCACGGTTACCCACGACTTTATAAGAACTTTGAAAAGGAGCATGTTCATCCGCTCGCCGACTATGGTGGGGGTTCGGGTTGTGGGGGCGTCTATATTCAAGAGCCGGGCTTTCCTGATGAATGGAACAAAGCTCCTTTCACTTGCGATTGGGGTCGGGCGGGGCTCTTTCGTCACACTGTTGAACCTCTAGGTGCGACCTTCAAAGAGGCTGCCGCGCCGCAAAAATTTATCAAAGTGAGCCGTCCCACCGATGCTGATGTCGATGGCATGTCCGCCGTCTATCAAGCGGCTTGGAAAGGCCCCGCGACTTTCAATTGGGCTGGTCCAGATCAAGGATACATCGTTCGCGTAACTCCTAAGGGTTACACCCCAGAGCCGCTTCCAGATTTTGAGAAGATGAGCGATGAGGCGTTGGTCGAGGCTCTCAATTCGTCATCGCATATCCGGACTTTGGCGGCGCAGCGCACCCTTCTGAGGCGTGCGGACAGCAACGAACTGAATGAGTCTTTGGGAAAACTAAGTTGTAATACTGATAAAGCACTTTCCGCTCGGATTGCGGCTATTTTCACAATGTCGTTGAGATTACCTGAGTCGGGAGCGCTGATGGCTTTGGTAGCTGGGCGAACTCTTCCAGAAATTCAGCCGTTTTTAATTCGGGCCTATGGAGAGGTGAGGCATCCGGTTAGCGTTGATGGAGCCTTGGATCTTTTTACGAAAATTCCTGAAGGGAGTAATCCACGAGAAATCGTTGAGGTAATCTTTGCGCTTTCTAAGCTCAATGAGAAACAGGGATCCCCTAAAGCGGCTGCTTTCATCTCAAAATATCTTTCCTCCACAGACCCCGTCATCCGCCACACCGCTTATCGTGCTTTGGCTAAAATGTCTGCGCACGAAGCGGCTTTTTCCAAGGTCAACTCCGATGATACCGAAACTCGGAAAGCGGCTGCATGGGCGCTGATGCGGATGCACAAGAAGGAGGTTGTGGATGGTTTGCTAGTGCGTTTGAAGTCCGAGAATATCCCTGAAAAGCGCCGACCGCTTCTCTCTACCCTCGCTCGGCTTTACCACAAAGAAGCGGAGTGGAACGGCGATTCATGGGGCACCCGCCCTGATACACGAGGGCCTTATTACGAGCTAACGACTTGGGAAGAGTCCGGCCGGATTTTAGAAAATCTCAAAGCTGTCCTAAAAGATGCTCCCGCCGAGGAGGCCGCCTTTATCATCACCAAACTAAACAAGAATCGTATTCCGGCGAATGACGCTTTGGACCGCATGATCGATCTCGCGCTCAAGGACGACAAGTTGATCCCAGTGGTCATTAAACAAATCGCGACGGGTGGAGCAGTTTCGGCCAAGGCTATACCTTTGGTTGTGAAGGGTGCCAGTGATCCTAAAACCCCAGCCGATGCTCTTGCTGGAGCGGTAAAGATTCTCGTGAACTCCGATGACAAGGGATCTCTTCCCGCGGTTCTGAAAGCTTTGGTTCAATTGGAAAAAACCAAGGGTGCGGGGAAACAGCAAACTGCCGCAAAAGGCCATTTTTTTAAAGCTGCGAAGTTGGAAAATCACCACCTTGCACTTGAGAAGATGGCGTCGGAGATGTCCGGCAGTCCTGAAGGAAAGTATGCGGCTATGGCGGTGGTGACTTTGGCTTCTCGAAAGGGCGGATCTCCCGAGTCACGTGAAATGTCGCTTAAGGCGATCGATAAAGGATGGTCTGATCCTAAGCAGAAGATTGCCTTCATCAATGCGGCCCGCGATTTACGTAACCCTGTGATTAATGATCGGATTCGTATTGCTTTCAGTGATCCTGATCAAGCGGTGGCGAAAGCCGCAAAAGATGCCGCAGGTCGACTTAAAATTCAGGCTCCTGGAGCGGATAAAACTCCAAAGATTGCCACCCTGAAACCAGAGGAAGCTTTGCAAAAGGTGACGGCTCATAAAGGGGAAGTGGCATTGGGCCAGGCCATTTTCGCCCGAGCAACCTGCAATGCATGTCACACCGTATCGCAGGGTGAGAAGCAAAAAGGACCTTACCTTGGTAATATCGCCGAGACTTATCGTCGAAATGAACTCGTTGAAGCAATCCTCGTTCCGAATAAGACGATTGCACAGGGATTTGCGACCAATGTTTTCAGCTTGAAGAATGGCAAGTCTTTCGTGGGATTTGTCACCGACGAAGCGGGAGCTAGCGTAAGCATTCGCGACATCAGCAGTGCTGAGCACACTTTCAGGAAGAGCGCAATTAAGGAGCGCTCTACTTTGCCAGCCTCTCTAATGCCTCCGGGATTACTTTCTGGATTTACAGTGCATGAAGCCGCCAGCTTGTTAGATTATCTCGAATCGCTGGTGAAGAAGTAAATTGTGACGAGCTTAGATTGGTCACAGGAATGCCGGGCTCACTCTGATTGATGCCTCACAAGTGAGGCGAGTGGAAGAATTCCGTCATGGGGCCAAAGGGCCGGTGGGAATTGAGCTTCTCCAAGAGGGAAGATTCTAGGGGAAGGAAGGTTAGGGCGCTCTTCATAGGGATGAAGGGCGATGCCAGAGAGGTGACTGAATTTCGAAAAATCATTCGGCATGGGGCGCAGGAATATTGTCCGGTTACCGGGAGAAAGGGCGAGGCGTGAATCATTCTCAAAGATAATGGTCCAGGCGGTAGAGTGGGGACTGTGCCAGAGGGCGTGGGATTTAGGATCCTGCGCTATGAGGTAGCGGGTTTCTTCGCGGAGGTTGGTGATGGCACCCGCTTCAGAGAGAGAGAGTGCACCGCGGGGATTTTGTTCTTCGAAATTGGTCATGGCTTCGGCGAGGAGTGGTCCGAAGGCACAGGGATCTTTGAGGTAGATGGTTTGGAGGGAGAGGCAGCCGGATTGGTTGAAGAGGCCGATGTCGCATGCGGCGAGTTGGGCAGCTTTGGGAGTGGGCTCATCAATGATGGCAATGCCGATGCGATGCCCGTGCCCGATAAAGGGAATTTCTAGCGGGCAAAGGCTTTGGAAATGGCGGATCGTATTATCGGAGCCGAAAACGACCATGGCATCGGCCTTAGGAATCCAGTGCGCCGGCAGTTCTCGGGACACTTCGACGAAAGCTTGAAGTGGATCTGGGACGTCGAAATCTAGGAGGGTTTGCGAGGGGAGTTTGAGGAGGTTTTGAGCACCGAGGAGGACTCCATTTAATAGAGTTTGAAAAGCGGCGTGTGGGGTGTTTCCGCTGATAATATGAATGATATTTTGGGGAAGCCGCACCGTGGTGCCGGAGGCTTCACGTAAGAAGGTCTCCTCAAGAATTTTGCGAGTAAGATTTCCCGTGAAAGGCTCAAGTTGCTCGCTGGAAGCCAGAATGAGGTCGATACGTTTGCTGAGGGTCATAACGATAGGGCTTGGTCGATGGTTCGGGAGCAACCTCGTGGGAGCGCTCCGGGATCGCGGCCGATGAGGGTAAACGAATCGTCTTCGTGGCGCACTGCAAAATCTTGAGTCCGGATCCCGCAAACGCTGTGGAGGTTTGCGAGATCGTGGATGACAAGGTAGCCCGTTTCACCGGGTGCGACTTCACGTTCAGTTTCAGGATCTAGGATGAGATGGCGGCACCAGCGGGGAAAACGATGCGGCCCATCAGGGCCGGTGGCGTAGGCTTGGCTGGAGAGCTCAGTCATGCCGTATTCGTTATGTAGATGGTTGAGCGGAAGCTTGAAAAATTCGGAGAGCTGGGAGTAGAAATCTGGCTTAGATAGCATCATAGAAGTGCCTTTGTATCCTCCGGTTTCGAGAAGGTGGGAACCGGAGGGAAGAGGAATTGAGCCATGGATTTCCATGAGATGACGGAAAGCGAGGGCGGTTCCCATAAGGATGAGAGGCTGTCCAGAAGCCAAGTAGAGGAAAAGTCGACTAAGATTGAATTTGGAATTCTTTAGGAGGAAGCGGGAATTGTTACCATCATTGAGGTGGCCAAACATGTGGCTGAGAGACGATTGGGGAGATTCAAGATTGGAAGGAGCGAGGAAAAAGGTAGGGAGTTTTGGAAGTGGCCAGCCATAGGAAATGGCTTTTTCGTAAAGATGGGTTGAGGGGAAATGATGCGAGCCCTTAGTTTCGGTGGTCGTGCCAGAGGTGAGAAAGGTGGTGAGGGTTTCTTGACCGCAAATCAGGGGCAAATCGTCAAGTTTGAAGGCGGCGGTGGGGACTGCGGGGATTTCTTCCCAGCGGGCAACAGTTTCGGGAGTTTTTTTTATGGAACGCGCGAAGGCTGCGTAGGGGTGGTTGCGATCGAATTGGTATTTAAAAATATCGAGAGCGAGCGCAGAGAATTCCTCGTCACCGGGGCTCGAGATCAGCTTTTTGACTCGGTGAATTAAGTTTGAATCTTCCGGGTCGTGTGGTGTGAGGTCTTCGATTTGAGTCATTTCGCTTTGGGTGGTGACTTGACAAGTTGGTCAAAGATCGCGATTAAAGAGATTGTCGAGGTGCGATGACGCACTATCCCCAACCCATATTATTTTTAAAGCCATGTTTTCTCTGAAACACAACCTCATGCTTCTTCCTTGCAGCTTGCTCTGTTTCAGCTGCACGATGCTTCGGCCTTCTCCTCCATCGTCTACTCCTGAAAATCTGCCAGTTGCCCAGGCGGTGGATCCTCTGTTTCCAAATACATCTGGGCAATTTGGAACTGAGGCTCAGCTCAAAGAATCGCGCGATAGGGCTAATGCTGAGGCCAATGCGCGTCGCGAAAGGTTGCAAAATGAGCAGCTAGCTAATGGAATCAATCCCAACTCTGGAACGACTGATGTGATTCAGCCGATCCCGCGCGAGCCAATCAAGCGAGTTAGCAAGTATCGCACAGCCCGTGCGATTGTTACCAAACCTGGATATGTTTTTAATCCATGGACTAACAAGGCTGTTGATGTGCGAGGAATCCCGAGCGGAACGCTCATTCGTGATCCGAACGATGGGGATCCCGACCACAAGTTCCGAGTCCCCTAAAGTGGGCATCTGAGTTTCCCGAAGCCGGATTTCCCAAAGGAAATCCGGCTCTTTTTTTCCAATCTCATGTCATTTTCCCGAATTGCGATTCTTGGTCCAGGCCTTCTTGGGGGCTCGGTTGGCCTCGCCGCGTATGGTGCAGGACAAGAGGTGATTTTATGGGGAAGAAATCCTGAGCGGGTCGAGATCACCCGAAAGATTGGGTTGGAAGCAACTACTGACTTGGACGGGGCGGTGAAGGAAGCTGATCTTATTATTTTGGCAGTTCCTGTGGGAGTAATGGGGCTTTTATTTGAGTCAATAAGGGGGAATTTGAAACCAGGGGCAATTGTTACTGATGTGGGGAGCGTAAAGGCGCTTCCTCACAAGGTGGCAAATGAACATGGGATCCCATTTATCGGGAGTCACCCAATGGCGGGATCAGAGCAGACTGGAATTGAAGCGGCGCGAGCTGATCTCTTTAAAGGCGCTGCTTGTGCTTTGACTAATGATCAAGAGAGGCCGAACGAGGAGTTAAGAGCGGTTGCAAGGTTTTGGGAAAATTTGGGATGCGTAACCTCAGTCATGAATTCGAAAGACCACGACCGAGCGGTTGCGCGGATCAGTCATCTTCCTCATGCCATGGCCGTGGCAACAGCTGGTGCCGCCTTGCGATTTCCTGGCGATGAATTTCTGGCGGCCGGAGGGTTTCGGGATACCACGCGGGTGGCGGGAGGAGACCCTGAGATGTGGGCGGAAATTATGGTCGAGAACCGAGCTGCGGTAACGGCTGCGCTGCTGGATGCGCAAGAGGAAATGCGAGAGATGCTTGATCACCTCGCCAAATCGGACAAGAAAGGGCTGAAGAGTTATCTTGCGGAAGTTAAAGCCCGCAAAGAAAATCCTTCTTAAAATTTATGAGTGAGACCATCCAAGTTAGTCCGCTAAAATCCATCACTGGAGAGCTCGCGGTTCCTGGGGATAAAAGTATCTCTCACCGTGCTGCTATTCTTGCGGGGTTGTCCAATGGTTCCTGCTTTGTGGAGAACTTCCTCTCGAGCGAGGATTGTGTGAATACCCTGCTTGGAATGGCGCAACTTGGGGTTCGTTTTGAGGTTAAGAAAGGGACTGACGATTTGCCAGTTGATCTCCTCATTCATGGATGTGGCGGGGAATTACAGGCTCCGGCTGGCAAACTCGATTGTGGCAATTCCGGGACTGGAATGCGCCTTCTGTCGGGTGTCCTGGCCGCGCAGAAATTTGATAGCACCCTAATTGGTGACGAATCGCTTTCTGGCCGTCCGATGGACCGGATTATTACTCCGCTTGCCAAAATGGGAGCGCAGTTTGAAACGCGTGGGGCAAAGCCTGGTTGCGCCCCTCTTCTGATCACGGGCGGAGAGTTGAAGCCGATCACCTATGAGATGCCTATGGCGAGTGCTCAGGTAAAAAGCGCAATTTTGTTGGCAGGATTGTTCGCGCCCGGGACCACTACTGTGATTCAGCCGGCGACGAATCGAGATCACACTGAGCGGCTTTTAAACTCCTTTGGGGTGAATGTGAAAACTAAGGGTAACACCATTTCCATCGATGGAGGTCAGGTAGTTAGATCCTGTGATCTAGTGGTGCCAGGAGATATTTCAAGCGCAGCTTTCTGGATTGTGGCAGCAGCTTGTGCTCCCGGATCACACTTGATTATTAATAATGTAGGGTTGAATCCGACCCGGACCGCATTGCTGGATGTTTTGATCCGAATGGGCGCAAAAATCGAGGTTCAGCTTGAGCATGAAGATGGTGGCGAACCGTTGGGGCGAATTGAAATCATTGGAGGGAAACTCCAAGGCACCGAGATCTTAAAAGAGGAAGTGCCCAATCTTATCGACGAAGTTCCCATTCTAGCGGTGGCGGGCGCTTTGGCAGAAGGGGTCATGACAATTCGTAATGCTGCCGAGCTCCGAGTCAAAGAGACTGATCGTATCGAAACTACGATCAGAAATCTTCGCTTAATGGGTGGCGAGATTGAGGAATTTGAAGATGGGATGGTCATCACCGGAGGGCGGACTTTAAAGGGAGCTAAGCTGGAAAGCTATGGCGACCACCGCATTGCCATGGCCTTTGCGATTGCGGGACTTTTGGCCGAAGAAGGCCAAACCACTATCGCAAATACCGCATGTATCGCCACTTCGTATCCAACTTTCATTCAACACCTTGAAACGTTTTTCCAATCATGAGTCAAACCCATCGCGCCGTTGCAATTGATGGTCCTGCTGCTTCGGGGAAAAGCACGGTTGCTAAGCGTCTCGCTGAATCGCTTGGACTCGTTATGGTGAATTCCGGAGCCATGTATCGCGCGGTCACCTGGCAGGTTCTACAGGAGGGAATTGATCCGGGAAATAGCGCCGCTGTGCGGGAGGCGATGTCCCAGATGAAAATCAACTGCGGCGTTAGAAATAATCTCTCCACAATTTCCATCAATGATCGTCTGCTTACGACAGAGATTCGAAGTACCGAAGTTAACAAACATGTTTCTAAGGTGGCATCGATTCCCGAAGTGCGCGAAAGTTTGGTGGCCATGCAACGCGACTATCTTGGAGAATATGATGTGGTGATGGAGGGCCGTGACATTGGCTCAGTGGTCTTTCCGGATACCCCTTTTAAATTGTATGTTAGTGCGTCGGAAGAAGTCAGGGCAGCTCGGCGTGCAAAGGAAGGAGAGTCCGATGAAGTTGCAAAGCGGGATGCTGAAGATAGCAATCGTGAGGCTTCACCACTTAAAGTTGCGGATGGCTCTATCGTGATTGATTCCTCAGATCTTACGATTGATGGCACGGTTGACGCGGCTCGAGAAGCACTCATCAAACTTGGCTGGAAACACTGAAATATGAAGACGACTTATTGGTTTGGGCACACTATTTTCCGCGCAGCGGCAAAGGCATTTTTTCGATATCAAGTTGTAGGCCGTGATAAGTTGATTACAGAAGGCTCAGTTTTGATTGCTTCAAACCATGAGAGCTTTTTGGACCCTCCGCTAGTCGGGATCGCCTACAATGATTCAGTTTATTACTTAGCTCGCAAGACCCTCTTTAGGGGTGTGACGAAGTGGCTCTACTCACGGTGGAATGCTATCCCGGTTGATCAGGATGCTCCCGATATGAGCAGCCTTAAAAAGATTATCAAGATTCTCAAGAGTGGTGAACAGGTAGTCGTTTTTCCGGAAGGGGCACGTACCTTGGATGGCGACTTGCAGCCAGGTGAGGCTGGAGTGGGTTTGATCGCGGCCAAAAGTCGGGCGATGATCCAACCGATTCGGATTTTTGGGGCTTTTAAAGCTTTGCCGCGAGGAAGTGGGCGCCTACGATTCCACCCGATAACGATCGTTGTGGGAGATCCGATTACTTTGACTCCAGAGGAAAAGAAGGCCAAGGGGCGCGAGGCTTATCAGGCAATTTCGGACCGTATCATGGCAGAAATCGCCAAGATTAAGCATCCGTCTGAGGATTGAATTTCCCGAATTTTGAACGGATTGATTGTCAGCTTGGGAAAAAGGGCGAATAATAATCTTAGCTTGTGAATAAGCTCCTCCCCTCATGAATCAGCAAATTGAATGCCCCAAATGCTCCAAGAGGTTCACGGTGAACGACGATCTTTCCGGTAAGACGGTTGAGTGTGGTGCCTGTGATCACCGTTTCTTGGTGAAGGAGGAACTGATCTTTGTTGAGCGGCCCAAGGTTTATCCCGGAGAGAAGATAAAACGAGATGATGATTTTTTGAGTCGATTGGGCCGTGATCAACCGGCCTCGGAATCGAATCGAAAAGAACAATCTTTAGGAGTTGGAGGTCAGCCTAGGGTGGATGCCATTATGCCGGCTGGGGCTGGACAAAATATTGCGGTAGGCGCGGGGATTAGTTTTCTTTTTCTCTACGCCTTTATCTTTTCTGTGGGGACTTCCGATGGAGGGATTTTTCAGGATATGGCGAGGGAAGCTCGATACGCCCTTGGGGGCTTTGTTTGTCTAGTCGCAGGCGGATTGATGCTTTTTGGCGCAAAAAATTGGAGGGGTAGGGCATTTCTGCTGCTGCTCACATTCGGTGGGGCACTTTTTGCTCTCATTCTTGTTCGTCCTGTTCATTTGACGCCTGAGGCTGTTCAGGTGGTGACTCCGAAGGTGGGTTTGGATGAACCAGAAGCTGACCCGATTGCCGAGATTAAAGAGAAGTCTGGCTATAAGGTGATTGAGCGAAATTTGGATAACCTTAGGGAAAATTTTGGTGGCTTAGCCTCCCAACATCTCGTGGGCATTTTTATCGAGGGTCTTACTAGCAGTCAGTTCCACAGCATTGAAAAATATTTTAAGATTGAGCTCAAAATTCCGCCCACAAATGCGATTAGCCGCTATCTTCGCAATGATCGCGGAAAAGACAGCCTGATTGTGGTTTCGGGATTTCCGATCGATTTTGATAAGGTGGTCCAGATTTGTGATCCTAGGTTGGGGCGCGCGACAACCTATCCCGACTTGCGTCTGATTCATTTAGAGCTTTCTGCTCTGCATGATTCAAAGGTGACTGATGATCTTAGAGAGAAGCTCTCTAATCCGCAGCACCCCTCATATTTTAACGAAAATCTTAACGAACTCAGAGCACTGGATCCATTGCGAAGGAAAGACGCGGTGAGCGAATTAGCTGAGATTTCTCCAAACGTTGAGCTTCGTTACAGCGATGAAATTATCGCAGAGTTTATCCGCCTTATCCGGAACGAAACTGATGATCAGCTTCTTTCTGACTTAGGGCGAGCTCTTTTGATTTGGGCTCAAGACAACCCGGTGGCGGTAGATGTCGTTAGCGAAAAAGTTGAGCAATTGATAAAACTAGATTCTAATGTTCCAGTATCGTTCATTGATTTTTTGGTCAAAGCGAATGCGGAAAAAGCTCCGCTTTTTATCGACACTCTTTGGAGCATAAAACCGGAAGTATGGACGAGCCAGTATATTGCACTCGGAGTTTCTGCTGAGAAGAGAATGATCTTCCACTTGAATGGACCCTCGATTCGAATTACCAAAGCGGCTGCATCTGTCCTTGCTAGCATCGGCACCGAAATGGCACTCCAATCGCTTGCTAAATATCAAAGTTCATCTGACAGTGAGCTGAAAGCTTTGGTGGCCCGCGCGATCGCGGCGATCAAAAGCCGCTAAGATCTCGTTAATGAAAAAACCCGCTCCTTTACAGAAGCGGGTTTTATATATGGGTTGCGTATGTGTGTGTGCACATCGATTTCATCCTTGCGGATAGAATATTCAAACAATTCTGTCATAAACCGACAAGAAGAAGGTGAGATAAATATTTCTTTAGCGAGTGGCTATCGTACCAGTCAATTTTGTTATTCAAGTATATCGATTTTCAACGAGGTGCAAATTGTGGTTAAATTTAGGTTTATGAAACGATTTAAGATGATCATTCCTCCTATGCCGTGGCACAAGCCCCGCGTCCGAAGGAATGATGGGGAACGGGTAGTTTTGCTTCACGGCCTTTGGCGTAGCGTCTGGGCAATGGAAGAGCCTGCGCGTTATTTACATGATTGTGGCTTCGAGACTCTGAACCTTCCTTATCCGTCTTTTCGGCAATCGGTTGATGAGATCGTTGATCATGTTGCCCGGAAGATTGTTCCATCTTCTAAGCGGACGCATTTTGTTACTCACTCGATGGGCGGGATTATTCTTCGCTGTCTCGCGAAACGCCATCCCGAGTTAATCACCGGAAATGTGGTGATGCTTGCTCCGCCGAATCAGGGTAGCGAGATTATCGATTGGTTAGAAGATTCTCCGCTCGGGCGTTTATCGCTCGGGCCGGGTGGAATGAGCTTGTCGACCAATCGCTTGCCCCGGGAAGTTCCGCCTTTTGATGGAAGTCATGATGTTTCAGTCATTATGGGCCGCAGAAATATGATGCCGGTTTTCGACTTTCTCCTTGAAGGAGAGCACGATGGAATCGTGACTGTTGAGGGCGGTCAAGTTGAAGGGATAAAGCGGCTCGAAGTGGTCGATGCTGACCACACGTTTATCATGGGGGAAAAGCTTGTTCTTAAGCGAATCGCAGAGCTGTTAAAACGATGATCTCCGCCTCTAACTTGGACTCGGGGCGTTAGGGGAAGCTTTCTCTAATGCGCGGCTGTAAAAGGGACCTGTGTTTTGTGGTGTGGGCTTGCTTTGAGGGGAAGAGCGGGGCAATTTTCCATCCATGACTTTATTGGGGAGTATTATTAGTGGTTTTGTATTTGTCGGCGCGGCCCAAGCGGGGGTTGTAATTAACGAGATCCACTACAATAGCCGCCCTAATAATGCGCAGGATGAATTTGTGGAGCTCTACAATTCGGGAGATACCCCTGTAAATCTTAGCGGCTGGTTTTTTAACGATGGATTTGATTTTACCTTTCCGGTGGGGACGCAAATTGGAGTAGGTGGATATGTCGTAGTGGCAAAGAATCCGGCTGCCTTACTCGAACGCTATGGCTTAGGAGCGCTAGGGCCGTTTGATGGGGGGTTATCGGGGGAAGGGGAGCGGATCGAACTGCGAAGAGCCGATGGTTCAGTGGCCGATGAGGTTAACTATCAGGACAATTTCCCTTGGCCGACGGCAGCAGGTGGTGCTGGATCTTCGATGGAATTAATTCATCCAGATTTAGATAATGACTTAGGTGGATCATGGCGTAGTTCTAAGATCGTGGTCTTGCCTAAGTTGATCTATTTGCCCGAGGACGGCCCGGGGTGGCGTTGGAGAGCTGGAACTAGTGAAGCTTCGTCGCCCATAAATGCGTGGACTGAAGCGAGCTTTGTGGAAGATGGAACTTGGGTGACACAAAAGCTCCCGATTGGCTTTGGTAGAGTTGGGACGCAGAGCTTTAATCCGCCGATCGCTGGGATGGTTGGGAATTACACAAGTTGCTTTTTTCGGAATGAATTTGAAATTGTGGATGGGGAAGTGCCCCAAGAGATTCTGTTGCGATATCTTCTCGATGACGGCATGGTCGTTTACATCAATGGGTCGGAGGTTTTCCGGACGGATAATATGGCGGCTGGGCAGTTGGCTTTCGATGATGAATCAGGAGGTTCGGGTGATGAAAATAATTGGCTTGAAACATTGATTAATGGAGGTGCGGCTGGGCTGAAAGAAGGAACCAATGTGATTGCGGTCCATGCCTTCAATACTTCGCTTGGAAGTAATGATTTTGGTTTGAACATTGAGCTGCTTCGTCCGGAGCCAGATACCGAAGCTGATCCCGAACCTTCAGCGGGTTTGGTGAACACGGTTTTTTCAGAAGTGGCCCCTCCTTTCATTCGGCAGGTGAGCCATTCTCCCAAGCAACCGACGTCTGGCGAGTCAACCGTGATCACCGCGAAAGTGACGGACCCGGATGGTGTGGCTTCAGTGACACTGGAAGTTCAGGATGTCGCACCAGGCGCCTACGTCTCTGCATTTCTGGCAAAAACAACTCGGGCGCTCCTTTCTAACCCAACAGCACCTCG
>DIHU01000092.1 GCA_002420315.1 Akkermansiaceae bacterium UBA5688 | reverse complement strand
CAATGTATTCCAACTTATGATTACGTTTCCTTCCCTCAACCGTACACTGTTGAAAGCAACCTCAGGAATAATTACAGGCCCCACCTCAAAAGAGAACCATTTTACGCCAACCTCTGGAATCACTTCCCTGATGCCTTGAGATGTTCCCAAATTTAAAATAAAATTATCAGATCCGGTTGGGCGTCTCTCGACAGAAAACCCATCTTTAAATATAGTTTCATATCGACCTACGGCAATGTGATAAGTTCCTTCAACAAGGTTTCTAGCGGTGATGCTACTTTGTGGAGCTCCATTGAAATCATCATTCTCAATAAGAAGATCACCATTAGGCCCATAAAGAGCAATCTCGGTATCCGTATTGGAACCAAAGGTATTGAAACTAAGCGGAAGAGTTCCGTCACCCAGCTGTCCAAGGGGAAGAGGATTTTCCGGAGGCAGCCCTAAAGGGTTTGGACGAATTTCGAACGAGAACCAAGTCACGCCCGTTTCTTGGATTCGAGCATTTATTTCCCTAGTATCATTTACACTAAGCATGAAGAATCCGCCGGGGGGACCACCTCTTACGGAAAACCCGTCAGTAAATGTAGTATCGTTCTCACCGACGGCTAGATACCAAATTCCAGAATACAAATTTTGAAATCGAAGCCCACTTTGAAAACCTCCAAAGACATTATCACTTTCTGCAAGTAGTCTTCCATCAGGGCGGTAAAGACCAATTTCGGTATCAATTGAAGATTGTAGGGTATTAAAATCTATTATTGTATCAGGATCGGCCAAAACACCTAGAAAAATGGCGTCGGCACGGGTGGCTCCAACGCCATCCAAAATATCATTACCCTTATCGCTGGGCACTATTTGAATTCCGTAAATTCCCGAGTTGCCGTTGCCACGATTGATCTGCACCGAAAACGAGCCAGAGGATTGGTCACGAAAAACACAGACGTTTGCGGATGGATTTGAGTTTCCTTGATCTGCAGTAATTATATAACCACCAGGAAATGCTCCCCCTTGATTAGAATAGGTTGAGTAAGAAAATGTCTGTCTAGCCGTCGTGCTTTCAATGGTTCCAGTTCTCCCGTTAAAATCACTACCCAAATAAACGTACACGTCATAGTTTTCGTAGGTGATATTATATAGGTCCACTCTTGAGTATCCGTCAGAATTGACGTTATCAAGGTAACCGTTCATCAACTTATTGTCTCCAGAATTCCTACCATTACTGGTGTTCCATGTGCCGTTTGATGCCCAGCTGACTATAGCACGGCTGGCATTACTATCACCGTCTGTCAGTGAGCCGTTCCCACCTAGAAGATTTGAGCCACTACCACTGGCATCTCCATTGGTATTGTTCCAGTTCTTTTGAGCCACGGACGGATGCCCTGCAAGCTCATCAGAGAGAATTTGGGCTGCAAGATCACGATCACTGAGAAAGTTGATTCCAATGCTAGCCCCGGTCTCTATTGGTCTGTCTGTCGCGTCATTGGGATTGGTGCCCAGTTCTCGCTCCAAGTCATCGGTAATCCCATCCGAATCGCTATCGACAATGATTAGACCACGTTGCCCCTCAACGACTAGCTCATACCAAGTAATTTCTGCACCGTGAGTAATAAGATCCAATCTTCCATCTCCATTGATATCCGCTGTGAAGAGACCCGTGCCTTGAGCCTTATCAGGTTTAGACATTCGTGGCAGAGTGATGGTCTGCTCCAAAAGAGTGGCTCCGCCCTGCCTCACCTCATAAGTGATACTGCCGACATTTGGACGAGCAACAAACCAATCCAAGTCACCGTCACCATCCAAGTCCACTATGTGAAATCCTTCCACCCTCCCATTAGAGAATGACCAGCCACTAATTTCGCCAAAGTTACCATTACCATCACCAAGATGATACCCGAAAGAATTCGTTAGTGTAGTGGTTGATGACGAGCCAACGATATCAAGTATTGAGTCATCATTAATATCCTCCAGAAATAACATCTTTCCCATCCCAAGAAACTCACTCTCAGCGACCACTGTTCTCTGCCATAGGCCGTTACCTCTTCCTGGATTTTTCATGCAGATGATTTGTGCCACATTTCCACCACTGTCAGGAAAAGTGCTCACAATCACATCTATATCCCCGTCTCCATCAACGTCTCCGGTGTCGACTCCTTCAGGGTACAGCCCGTTCTGCTGTCGAATCACTTTTGGGTTCCCGTAACTCCTGTTGCCATTGTTAGGAAACCAAACGACACGATTCCTTTGTAAGACGATGATGTCAAGGTCGCCGTCGCGATCAAGATCTGCCACAGTCACCCCCTCTATATACTTAGCATCATTGGAATCAAGGATTGTATTTTGCGTGAAGGAACCCTGTCCGTTATTGGTGTAAACACGCAAATAAGCACCCGTTCCAATATCAAAACCAAAAGGATTGAAACTGGTCCTTCTCCCGTAGGCCCCAGTAATTACATCAAGATCCCCATCACCATCCATGTCCGCCACCTCAAAGGATTCAAGTCCTTCCTCCGAACCTGATATTGGGAGTACAGTCCAATCACTACCGCCGTCATTTCTGGCCCATGCAATCCGTTGACTGGGCAATCCGAAAGGAGGAACTCCAGTAAAATCCATAATAACAAAATCTAAATCACCATCCCCGTCAATATCGGCTGGCTTGGCACCTCCGGCATCCACCCCGTCCGGAAGCAATATGTTGTTTTGTTTCAGATCAGAGATCGAGGAATGGCCATAATTCACACTAATAACTAGGACTCCTAGAACAAGGGTAAGAAATTTTTTGGACCATTTCATAAAAAAAATAGAATTCAAAAGATTATATAGTGAGGTTAATCCAATTTACTCGAGTGCACTTCTTGCAAGCCATTCCTTTGCGTTTGCGTCTACTTGCTCACCGTAATTGGCATGTCTATGGGAGGAATCGCGAAGTTCGTCACTCTAGTTCAATCACCCTATAAAATCTTTTTTTATCATCTACCGAAACTCCTGTATCAATAAATGTTGTGATTTCTCCATCACCTTCGATGCCATCATCAATCTCTTCCCAATTATCATCACCGAGGTTAGTAGTAGAGTATATTCCGTAGACCCCACCGAGCCTTGAATTCCAAGATATTTTGACCTTCTTATCATCAATATTTTTTGAGACCTCTATATCAGTAATCACTAACGGTATTTTCTTTTCAGTAATTGCTGCCTCCCACAAAGACATAGCCTCCTGATCAGTTAAAACTCTATCCAACCATATAGCCACTTCATCCTGCGCTCCCGAATGAGTTGTACTGTCGGCCGGGTCGGATCTTCTGCCACCAATCTTAGCTTGACCGGTATCGATACCCCATCCTGTCGAATCAGGCTGTAAGTTTTTTGTTCTATTAACTCCATTGATCCACAATTTGAAGTTAGCAGCCCTTTCATTACCTGAGTTTCCTGAAGTTGAAGCTATAACATGGAACCAACCCGATTCACTCTGAATTAATCTTTGGTCAGGACCACTATTGTCTTCCATGTAGAGTGTCCTCTCTGCAGACAAGCCAGTATTACTCGGATCAACTGCAAGAACCAGTCCATTGTTAGCTACGTTAATTTGGAAGCTTTTGGTAGGATCAGAAATATTATTCGTAAATAGTCTATCTCCACCTTGAGCAGGCCCAGCTTTAAAAAATAAAGCAACGGTGATAGAACTTGAAGCATACAAATTTCCATCACCCAGAGTAACATGACCCGAATTATTACTATAGTGCGCAACATTATCAGTGCCACCTAAGCCCGGAACTGCGATGCCTTCAAAATCATCAGCACTAAATACGTAAAGAGGGCCCTCACCTCCAACTTCGGGTTCGCCTGCGTTGTAATTGCCATTGAATGAACCAGGCTTAGCTGCATTCCCCATAGAGTCTATTGCACCTTTATCGGTGGTGGTCTCATTTAATTCATAATAGTAAGTAGGTGACAATTTGACTACAGCCTCCTGATAATTGTTAGCATTTGAATATGATAATAGAGTTAGAAATAGGGAAATGGTGATTAAAAAATGCTTATACATGTCGGTTGGTTGCTAGGAATGTGCTCTTGGCTTGGGGTGCCGCTGAGTGGGGCAGAGATTGGAGAAAGGTGGTTGAAATCTGGAAGGAGTTTGCCGTAGGAAGCTTTTCCATCAGAAACTCTCCCGTCATCAAAGCAATTGCAGATTTTATACCAATCTCGTTAAATAATTTTTAAAACTCTTCCAGCATTTGTAAATGTAATTCTTACCGCTAGGAAATTGCTATTGGCGGAAAGACCGTGAAGAGCGGGATTGGGTGGAGTTCATGGGGGAGAAAGGGGGTTGATGAGATGGCTTCTAGCCCTTTTTCACGACCTCGAACTTTTCCCCTGCGCGCCAGATGCGGTAGCGCACTTCGCTACCTTTGGGGGTGTAGATGACGATCGGAATTCGACTATTATAGCGGATGATCAAAGGGCTGCCACTGATGAATTTTTTTACCTTGGGCGTGTTGGGAGGGACGCCGATTCTAGTCGATATCGCATGGCCAAACTTCGCTACCTCATAGTAGGTGAACCCCCAGCCTTTGAGGGGTTTTGCCTCAATTTTCGCGCCCAAACGTATCTGATTGACCCCATCGGTCATCATCTGCTTGCCAGCGATGAGTTCTACCTTGAACGCGTCTTCTTCACCGCGTTCCTTGTGTGGCAGCACGATCACGTGACGTTCCATGCCGTTGGCGGCAGCTGGGAAAGCTTTGAGGTTGTTGTGCCCGGCAGCATGTGTGTCCATGGCAAACGCGAGCGTGGTAACAATGGCGAAATAGGTGGTTTTGGTAATCATCTTGGGGATGGCTTATCTCGGTCATCACCTTATCACCATCACCACCGCCTTGAGAAGGGTAAGTTATGAGTGCAAAAAAAAAGAACCCCTTTTAAAAATCAACAAGTAGGATCCATAGTAGAGACACACACAATTAGTCACAAGAAATCTCTCACCGTCTTACATAGAGCGTTCGCCGCGTTTTCCCCCGGTCGGGTGGGGAGCTTTAGATGGTGGGTAGTGAGCTTGAAGTCTGCTTAAGGGGCACCTCACCAATCTTGTCATATGCTTGGTGGTGTTCTGTGCTATCGAATATAGGAGGGCCAAAATCCTTTTTGGGGTCCTCATTAAAAAACATTCTACTATTGAGAAATTGAATCTCGAACATATCCGACCTTTGTACTTTTAAAATACTTGAATGGGATACCAGCATCTCCCCATGCCGCGTTTAGATATTCTGCAGTTTCATCATCCAACGTCCCGTAAATCTCTACTTCAAGACTTTCTGCCAACTCTAGATGTTTCGCGAGATAATCTTGCACTGGAGGATTATTAAGGTGATTGATTAACGATACATCATCCTTATAAAGCTCCGTCCACGTAAACTGCGATGGGTCAGTCGGATCTGCATCAAAGTTGTGAAAAAGCATTCCTGGTTCCGTTTTTTCGACTTCTACATCTACTAATTCCGCAATTTTAAGGTAATCCTCCACTTTGCCAGGCATGACTCTAACTCTCGCTATAAGAATAAATGGTTTATCTTTTGGGCTCATATTAAAATTTTTCTGTTATATAAGGTAATTATTGAGTGTAGATTCAAGCAGCAAGTAGGCCAATCTTTAAAACGGAGGCTAAGCGCATAGCTTTAAGAAGCTCACGAATTGGCAATGGAGTTGGCGCCCACCTATTAATTGCCTCGTCGATCTTTTTAGCAGGTATAGAGTCCGTGGAATTTAGGCGAGATACGAGGTTGTTGAAGCCGAATCTGGATGGGGGTAAAGGTTCTGGTAAACTTGCTTTTACCCGGTTTCAAAGTTCCTGTGGCGAAGGTAAAAGAAAGCGAAAGCATGAGCGTGCTGTTTTTTCCCGTAAACGGTCTGAAGTTTGCTTCCTATCCAGCGTTTTATGGACGCCCTTTTGATAGCGATTGCTTTCGTTTTTGGCCTGGTCGCCCAGCAATTTCGCCTGCCTCCGATGGTGGGCTTTCTGATTGCTGGGTTTATTCTACGGGCCGTTGGTCAGGAAGGCGGCGAGGGCTTAACGACGATCGCAGATATGGGGGTCACTTTGTTGCTGTTCAGCATTGGGCTTAAATTAAGAGTCAGAGCACTCGGGCGACCAGAAATTTGGGCTGGAACAAGTTTACATATGGTTTTGGTTTTGTTGTTTTTTGGACCGATTATTTTCCTGTCGGCTTGGTTGCTGGGTCCGGCGGTAGGCGTGAATTGGGGGGTGGCGTGCCTCCTTGCGTTTGCGTTCAGTTTTTCGAGTACCGTCTTTGCGATCAAGACTCTTTCTGAAAACGGGGATCTGGGCTCTGTTCATGGCAGGGTGGCGGTTGGGATTTTGGTGATGCAAGATATAATGGCCGTGCTCTTTTTGACGGTCTCAACTGGCAAGATTCCGAATTGGTGGTGTCTGCTTTTGATCCCGGCATTGATCATGGTGCGCCCAATCTTGGGCTGGTTGATGAGTCGCTCGGGGCATGGCGAATTATTGTCTTTGTGTGGACTTTTGCTGGCCCTGGTTGTGGGAGCGGAGTCCTTTGATGAGGTTGGGCTCAAGGCTGATCTCGGAGCGCTTTTTGTGGGCGTAATGGTTGGATGGCATCCTCAGGCAGGAGCCTTGAAGAAATCACTTGATCAAATCACGGATTTGCTTTTGGTGGGCTTTTTTCTTCGGGTTGGATTGGAAGGATCCTTCTCGTGGCAATCGATGGGCTGGGCGCTGTTGGCTTTGGTTTTGCTGCCTATTAAAAGCGTAGGATTTTTTCTCCTGCTTACCCGCTTTCGCCTGAGAGCCCGGACATCTTGGATGGCGGCGGTCTCGCTCTCGACTTATAGCGAGTTTGGCCTGATTATTGTTTCGCTGGGAGTTGCGCAAGGATGGCTGGGAGGTGAGTGGTTGGTGGCAGTGGCTCTTTCATTGTCCCTGAGTTTCTTGGTGGTGGCCCCCCTGAGTCGTCGGGCCGAGAGCCTTTATGATCCGATCAGTGAGTGGTTGAAAAAATTCGAACGAAGAGGGCGCCATCGTGATGACCTTCCAATGATTCGTGGGCGGGAACGAGTGGCGATTTTTGGGATCGGACGAGTTGGACTGGCGGCATATTACGCTTTGGAACAACGCTTTCCAAATCATGTGATTGGGTTCGATTGTGATCCGTCGAAGGTACAGGTTCACCGTGAGGTGGAGCGAAATGTCAGGCTAGCCGACGCGACTGATTCGGACTTTTGGGAGCGGGTTTGTCCCCGGGATGCCCTCGATATGGTCGTTCTCGCCATGCCGTCATACAAAGCTAATCTGCATGCCATCGAAACTCTCAAGCGCCATGATTACTCAGGCGTAGTTATCGTCAGTGCCCAGCAAGACTATGAAATTCAGGAACTGAGAACTACCGGTGTCGATGCGGCTTTTAATCTTTATGCTCATGCCGGGATCAGTTTTGCCAATCACATCTACAATGTCTTTCTTCAGCAGAGGCCGGATTTGGTGGCGACTTGGATGGAGGCGGGAGAAGTGAGGGAAATTTGAGCTGTTACGAGCTTCGGCTGAGGTGGACGTTGGTCGTGCAAAAGGTGTTTCCCCGGTCGGGTGGGCCGCTTTAGATGGCGGGGATGTCGGCCAATCAGCAGCCATGAGCCACGGGATGGCTCGTATTCGACTCGATAGCTTGGAACAAGTGCTTTGGGCCATTCTAGCTGGCCTTTCTTGCTACCTAATTTCAAGGTAGAATGATGTGTGTCATTTCTTGCACGATTCGCTCATACTCATACACAGGCATAAAAATATTTTCGCCGTCCTTGTTCGTGATTGTTCGAGAGTATGGGTTGTCGTTGATAAGATTGTTTACGAAATCAGGGTCATTAAAGAAACGGTCATTAGCCTCTTCACAATGTCTATCGTCATCCCAAGTCGTAATCCAAAATGATGCCGGAGGCTTATCCTCTGGGATATTTGTGTATGCATCGCCATTACCAGCTAGGGTCTCTGAGCTAGTAAAATACTCATTGAATCCAGACTCTGTGCTTCGTATCCAAAATGACTCCACCTTGCACCCTGTATACTTTTCAAAACCAGGGACAAATCGCTTGGCAATGAAGTTGACGTACTGGGCAGTGTTAGCATCTTTGGGTGAACCATTGACATTTAGACTTGGTGGATATGTGTATACGTGAAGAAGATAAGTGCGATTAGGGTCTAGGTTTCTAATAAATTGCTGAGAGTCAGAGATAATTGTCTGCGCCCGAAGCATGCGTAACCTCTCAATGCGTACGGAGGCTAAAGCTGAATCTGGGCCGAGCAATCTCTCGAAAATGCCAGAGGTATTCATTTTCGCCCACCCATCGTTAGCTGCCGAAAGATCTGAGTATCCAGTTAACAATGTTCCAAAAGGCTCAAGAGGACCATGCATCTCGTGTGCGTGTGCAGGAACTTTTGGTCCCATTGTTGTGCCGTCTATAGCAAGAAATGCTGGCCACTTCGGGCGATCAGCTGGGCAGCGTAAGAAGAAGGCTTGCGCGTCTAGTCCAAGATCGTGTTTACAGCTTGAAACCAACTCCTTTGCGACCTTTCTGCAGGCTCCGTGGTCTTTCTTCCAGGTGCCGCTCTGCAGTTCTGACTCTGGTGCATAGAGACGAATGATTTCAACTAGATCCGACTCGGCTTTTTCCATTACGTTGTTTCTAAAGTGAGAGAATGAGTTTGGTTATCTTTGTTAGACCTACTAACTAAGTGAAGATTGCTCAAGTCGATTTCGACAGGAAAGTAATTAGATACTGGTGATTGATCGCCATTTTGTGGCAGCTAGGAATTTCCTTTTGGAGTGGATAGCTTTAAATGGCGAGGATGCAGGGCAGTCACAGGCCCCGTCAGTAGCCATGAGCCACGGGATGTCTCGTATTCGACTCGGTAGCTTAAATCAGTGGAAATAAAGTTGCGAGATTCATCATGAATTCTTATAAATTCGTCATGACGGATCTAGAAATAGTTGAAAGGGCATACGATTTATTTGGGAAAGGGGATATGGATAGTTTGAGGTCACTAATGGATGATAAAATTAGCTTCATTACGTATGGCGACTATAGCCATGCAGGGAGTTACGTCGGACCCGATGAAGTCATAGAAAAGAATTTCTCAGTTCTAGCTCAAAACATTCCAACGCTATCAATCACCCCCATCAGACTATGGGAGAGTGAAGGCACTATTTTTGTTAGAGTGGAAGCCACTGACGGAGATATTAAAAGCGACAGCATTCACGTTTGGACTCTAGAAGGTGAAAAATTAAAAACTTTTGAAGCCTTCGAGGACACTCAGACAATCGCAAAGATGATTAAATCTTAAATAAAACACTGCTACTGCTGGGAAATTTCTTTTGGCAGGAAAGGGTTGGAGTCGCATCCAATCCAAGGGATAACACTTCAATATAAGGAACACTTATAGGAGGGAACAAAAAATCTCCCACCGTATTATA
>DIHU01000103.1:3945-4275 GCA_002420315.1 Akkermansiaceae bacterium UBA5688 | reverse complement strand
GAATACTCAAATCCCTTCTCTTTTGGCCCGTTCTCAACCGGCTTAGAGTAATCAACTCTCTCACCATCCTTCGCCCAATCCCACCCAAGATGCCACTTCCCGATAAAAGCAGTATGATACCCCTGATTTTGCAAAAATGACGGCACGGTCATACGGCCATTCTCAATCAGATAGCTGGAATAACCATTCAGCACCCCTTTTTTCATCCGCGAGCGAAAAGCATAGCGCCCAGTCAAAACCCCATAACGAGTTGGCGTGCAAACAGCAGAATTAGAATGTGCGTCGGTAAAAACCATCCCTTCCCTTGCCATTTGATCTGATCCAGGTGTC
>DIHU01000103.1:0-3520 GCA_002420315.1 Akkermansiaceae bacterium UBA5688 | reverse complement strand
GGAAGAAAGGAGCAAACAAAAAGTAAAAGAGATTTCATAATTTAAAGGGAATAGCGTAAAAAAACGGCCACCTCACAAGAGGTAGCCGTCTGAAAAAAGTCAGCTTACTAAACAGGAAGCTTCCATTTATCGCGACAAGGTTGATCGATCAAAGAATTTGCAAGCGCGTTATCGACGAACTGCATCTTCTGAGGATCAAACTTAAGGTTGGTATTTAAGCGATGTGCGATCTTACCGAGATTAATAAGATTACAAGAGTTGAACCCATTCTGCTCGTTCAGCGCGAACTTCTTCTTCTCACGGATCGCTTGGTGAAAGTCAGTTACTTGCGGGGCAGGCTCTGGAAGTGCTTTCACCTTCTCAGCAAAACCTTTCACATCCGATTTGAATCCCTTGAAGATCTTACCTTCTGGCCCCTCGATAAACGCGGCACTTTTATCCTTATTTTCGCCATCCAAGACGATCGTTGTCCCATCGGCATATTTGTATGTGATACGGCGCCAGCTACCAACGGCATCAATGTCCTGAGGGTCAGCATCAATTTCAACCGAAACCGGAAGCTCGTCGTCTTTCCCCAAAATATACTGAACCGGATCAAGATAGTGCTGCCCCATATCTCCAAGCCCACCACCATCATAATCCCAGTATCCCCGGAATGTTCCATGGGTTCGGTGTGCATTATAAGGACGATATGGAGCTGGCCCAAGCCAGAAGTCATAGTCAAAATGGTCCGGCACTTTCTGGATCGGTAAATTTGTCTTACCAGACCAGTTGAACTTCCAATTAAAACCAGTCACACCCGATAGAGTCACCTTGTGTGGCCCTTTGCCAAGCAGACCACCATCGACCGCCTTCTTGACCTGACGAGCAGTCACACCGGAACCGTAGAAGTTTGATTTAAACCGAAACCAAGTGTTGATTCGGAAAGCGACTCCGGCTTTCTCGATCTCTTTTTTCATCGCCATTCCCTCACCGATAGTCCGGGACATGGGCTTCTCTCCCCAAATCGCCTTTCCAGCCTTTGCCGCCGCAATTGCCATGTGAGCGTGCCAATGGGGTGGAGTGCAAGTGTGGATGATATCCACGTCATCACGAGCGATCACATCACGAAAATCGTGATAGCCTTTTACATCCTTATTGCCCCTGCCTTGCACTTTCGCCATCTGGCCTTTCAATCGATTCGAATCAACATCGCACAGCGCTAGGATTTTGCCCGGCATGCCCAGATGGGAGTTACTGATTCCTCCACATCCAAGAATGGCACGGGTTAACTGGTTAGAGGGTGCGGTCTGACCATTGAGGCCAAGCACACGGCTAGGTACAATCGACACAGTCGCAAGCGATGCAAGCCCCCCTAGGGCCTTTCGACGAGAGATATTGTTACTGGGTAATGAATTCACGGTTAGTTGTTGTTACGACGCAGCATGATCCAATTTGTCAGTTTTGCGCGCATTAGTGAGAGTCCTTAAAACCGCTTCGTAAGTCAACGCCTCTTCTCAGGACGGATAAGCTGGTCTCCTTTGGGGAAGGATGAGTTGTGTGTTCATTTAGAAAATTCGTTTAAGGAACCGACAAAAGAGATTTTCATCTTGGAGGAAATTTTAAAAATTACACACGCTCTTTACTACCCCTAAAGGGGTAGGTTTGACATCCTACTCCAACATGAAATACGACTGACTAATTAAAAAAAACTACGATTAAAGTCGGAATTTAATTGCTCAAATAGACAGAGAAGATCAGGGTCCGCCCCTTCCCTAATTGTTTTCAAAAGCATGGAATTGCAAGTATTCATCACCCCCCTTTTTGGAGTCATCGGCCTCGTTCTTGCGGCTATCATCTTTTTTGATATCAAGAAGCAAAACGCCGGCGGCGGAAAAGCCGAGAAAATCGCCGAGAAAATTCATCACGGGGCCATGGTCTTTATGAGCCGTGAGTTCAAACTGATCGCCCTCTTCGCAATAGCTCTAGGCCTCGCTCTTTTCCTTTTCCAAAAACCCGAATACCGTGGTCCTCAATCGATCGCTTTCTTTATGGGATGCCTAGCTTCCTCGGCCGCTGGTTACATCGGAATGAAAACAGCGACCCTCGCCAATGTCCGCACCTGTGTGGCAGCCAACGAAAAAGGACCTGCTCGCGCGCTCAAGATTGCTTTCTCCGGTGGCGCCGTTATGGGGCTCACTGTCGCAGCGATGGGACTTCTTGGGCTCGGAACCCTTTTTGCCTTCTACTCCGAAAGTGCCTCTCATAAAGATCACCTCCCCGAGATTCTCGAAGGTTTCGCGATGGGTGCTTCTCTCGTCGCTCTTTTCTATCGTGTTGGCGGTGGTATTTTCACGAAGGCTGCCGACGTTGGAACCGACCTAGTAGGTAAGGTCGAAGCCGGCATCCCCGAAGACGACCCCCGCAACCCAGGCGTGATTGCTGACAATGTAGGCGACAATGTTGGTGACGTGGCCGGCATGGGCTCTGACATTTTCGAATCCTATTGCGGAGCCCAAATCGCAACGGTCGCCATTGCCGCTTCTTCAGGCGCCGCTTATGCAGCACAAATTGGGGCCAGCGAATCAATGCTGATGCAGCTTCCTCTCATTCTGACCACTGTTGGAATTGTCTGTTCAGTTCTCGGCATCCTCATGGTGAATATCAGTGCAGGAAAAAATCCCGCGCTAGCCCTTCGCATTGGCACTATCGGAGCCGCTGCACTTTTCATCATCGCGGCCTTCGGCGTCACGAGCTTCTTCGGCCTCAGCCCAAAACTCGGCATCGCTGTTCTTTGTGGCTCTATCGGAGGAGTGGTCATTGGCCTCATCACCGAACATTATACCGGCGGCAAACCTGTTCGAACCATCGCATCCCAAGGTGAAACAGGGGTCGCCACTCTTGTCATCTGTGGACTATCGGTGGGACTTCAATCCGTCGTCCTTCCTATCCTCACTATCGCCGCCACACTTTACGGTTCCTACGAATGCGCTGGTCTTTACGGCGTCGGTCTTGCCGCAATCGGAATGCTTGGAACTGTAGGTATCACCATGGCTATCGATGCTTACGGTCCAATTGCCGATAACGCCGGCGGTATTGCCGAAATGGCTGAGATGGGTGATAAAACCCGCGAAATAACGGACTCTCTCGACGTCGTCGGAAACACTACTGCCGCAATCGGGAAAGGCTTCGCGATCGGTGCTGCTGGCCTCGCGGCCCTCACCCTCATTACAGCCTTCATTCAAAAAACCGAGATCTCACTCGATCTCGCTTCGCCAGATTCTCTCCGCTACTTTTTCGTCGGACTCTTAATCGGAGGTGCGGTTCCTTTCTTCAATGGCTCCCTCACCATGGATGCAGTCGGGAAAGCCGCTAGTAGCATGATCGAGGAAATTCGCCGTCAGTTTAAAGCCGAACCGGGCATCCTCAAAGGAACAGTCGAACCAGACAGTAACCGCTGTATTGATATCGCCACCAAGGCTGCAACCAAAAGCATGATCGGACCTGCCCTTCTCGCAGTTGGGACACCAATCGTAGTTGG
>DIHU01000077.1 GCA_002420315.1 Akkermansiaceae bacterium UBA5688 | reverse complement strand
ACGCCCAGAAAGGACAGGAGGCCCGTGCTGAGAGTCTCCCGAAGGCAGTTGAACACGCTGAGGAAGCTTTCAGTGAAGCAAGTCAGGCTAATGCCAAAGCTGCCGCTGAAGCTGCCCAAAATGCTGCTGAGGAATTGGGTAAGGGTGCCGAATCGTCTCAGTCTCAACAGTCGCTTCAAAATCAGCAAGAGGCGCTCGCGGAGGCCTTTGAGGAGCTCGCGGAGGGGAATACCAACAAAGCTCTTCAGGCACTTGAGAAATTGCAGTCCGAGCGTCTAAACGGTGATCTTGAGCAAGCTCTAGCTCGAGAGCAGGAGGCAATTGTCGAAGGAACTCAGCAGGAGTTGAGTCAAGCTCGTGAGATGCAGGAGGCTCGTGCCAATGATCTTCCGGAAGCATTAGCCCAAGCCGAGAATGCGTTACAGGAGGCGATGAAAGGAGATTCGCAATCTGCTGCAGAAGCCGCTCAAGCAGCAGCTTCCGAACTTACTAAAGGTGCTGAAGTTTCCGACTCTCAAAGTTCTTTGCAAGAGCGTCAGGAGAGGGTGGCAGAGGCCTTGCAGGATCTTGCGGAAGGTCGTGCCGGGGAAGCTCTAGCGTCTTTGCAGGAAATGCAAAGCGAGCGAGCTGCGGAATTGGCCCAAGCAATCGATGACGTTGCAGCGGTCGAGGGTGATCCACTACGTCAGGCAAGTGAGATGGCAAACCAGGGGGCTCAGAATGCAAGCCAGGCTTCGCAAGCGCAGCAAGATGGACAGGCTCAGCGAGCTTCTCAACAGCATCAACAGGCTTCTCAAAAATTTGCTCAAGCTCAGCAGTCGCTTCAAAGCGCTTCTCAGCAGCTGGCTCAAAAAGCTTCCCAGGCTGCAGAGCAAAGTGAAAATCCCAATCAAGCTCCAGCTCCGGGAGGTGCAATGGCTGAGGCCTTACAGAAGAGTGCGCAAGCTGCAAATTCTGCGCAATCGGGACAACAGCAGCAAGCGGCAGCTCAAGCTCAGGCCGCTGCCGAGGCATTGAAGAAGGCAGCGAGCGAAGCGATGTCCAACATGAAAAAAGGTGGTAAGCCGGGCGATCCAGCTCAGGCGAATCAACCTGGAGAGCCTAGTGATCAAGTGGCTCCCCCTAGTGATGAAGCCAAGGAAGGAGTTCGTCAGGCTCAGGCGAATCAAGGTGTCCCTGCTGAGCTCGCCAAGCTGGGAATCAATGCTGCGGATTGGGAAAAGATCCAAGCTACTCTAAAGACAGATGTCAGCGGATCCCGCCGCGCAGTAATCCCTGAGGACTACCGGGGCCTCGTCCAAAAATACTTTCAGCAAGTCTCTAAAAAGAAATGAAAAAGCTTCTCTCGCTCATCCTCGGAATCATCCTCGTTGTAATCGCGTCCGGGCAAGACGTTGCTCCAACCGTTTTCGCCAATTGGAAGGACAAGGTTGATCCATCGGTCGATCGAGGTCTAAATTATTTGTCCCGTTCGTTGCTGAATGATGGAAGCTACCCTGGGAGTTATGGAAATTCCTGTGGAATTCCAGCCCTCGCAGGAATGGCATTTTTGTCTCGAGGACATCTGCCTACGGAGGGTCCTTACGCGGACTCTCTGAATAAGATTATTGATTTTTTGATTGGAAGACAGAATCGGGAAGGACTCTACACAGGAGGGCAATACGGTAGCGGTCCAATGTATGGACACAATATTGCCACACTTTTCTTATCCGAGGTTTCTGGGATGGTGGATCCAGATCGCCAAAAGAAAATTAATGGAAGTCTCCCTCGAGCATTGTCTTTAATTCTCCGTGCTCAGGCGGTGCAGAAGTCATCACGTCATAAAGGTGGCTGGCGTTATCATCCCAATTCGCGGGATTCAGATACTTCCTGCAGTGGTTGGGCTTTGATGGCGCTGCGCTCTGCAAAACTCAATGGGGCTGATGTGCCGGACAAGGCTATCGCAGACGCAGTTGCTTACCTTTACGGAAATTTTTCGGAGAAGAATGGTCACTTTGGCTATTCTAGTCCTCATAATTCCAAGAATTCCCTGACCGGAATGGGGCTTCTTTGTCTGGAACTATGTGGAGAACATGGAAAGCCATCCACGATTAAAGCGGCCGATTACATTCTCGAGAGCTTTCGAGCGCTGGAAGGGGCCCAGTTTGAATTCTACGGAAACTATTACAATGCTCAGGCAATGTTTCAGCTTGGTGGTAAGTATTGGGAAACTTATGCTGATTGGATGTACGAGACATACCTGAAAAAACAAAAAGATGATGGTTCATGGTATAGTCGAGAGGCGGGTCAGATTTATGGAACTGCGATAATGACGCTTGCTTTTACCGTTCCTTATCGACAGTTGCCAATTTACCAGCGTGACGAGACGGTGGATGAAGAGTAGCTTCCTCCCATGTCCGAAATTGAGGAGCTTTACGAAGTGCTCGAAGAAGCCCGCGAGGCGGATCAGGTCGCGAGTGCCTGTGTGATCTACGAAGAGATTCTCACTCAAGAGGATATTGAGAATGTTATGTCAACTCTCTTGTATGCAATTGATCTCATTGATTTTGGAAATTTTGCGCAAGCTGAAGCTACTTTGCTTCGCGTCACCGATTTGTGTGATGAAGCGGAGTCGCGAGAGTTGCACCTTTTTACTCTCGCCACCCTTAAAGAGAAGAAAGGAGAATTTAGGGATGCTGAAAAATACTATCGTCTAGCCCATGAGCAGAATACGACACGAGGCGAATTGCTTTTATTGGCAGCTAATATGGCCTTTCATCAAGGAGAAGCTCCCAAGGCCGAGTATTTGGTAAGGGAGGGATTGAAATATCAGTGTGCGCAAGATGAAGCTTATTCTAGCCTTGGTTTTTACTTAGCCAGCCAGCGACGATTTTCCGAGGCTAAGATGGCATTTCAAGAGGTCTTAAGAATTTCTCCAGAAAACGAATACGCTACCGAGTGGATCGACGACCTCAATCCGTTACTTACAGATTAAATCTTAGGCTATTTGGCTCTCGGGTGAGCTGAGTTATAAGCTTCGCGAAGGCGCTCCTTGGTCACATGAGTATAGATTTGCGTGGTCGAAAGCGAGGCGTGGCCTAAGAGCGATTGAACTGACCGGAGATCGGCTCCATGATCCAGAAGGTGAGTTGCGAAAGAGTGTCTTAACTTATGAGGGGTCACGTTGAATGGGATGCTCGATTGGCCTAAGTATTTTTTAAGAACCGAATTTACCGAACGAGTAGAGATGCGTTTTCGAAGTTTAGAAACAAATAGGGGGCCTTCGTGAATCCCAGCGACGCTTTGGTATTTTTGCATCGCTTTCATGGCATGTGAACCAATGGGGACTAATCGTTCTTTGGATCCTTTTCCGATGACTCGAACCGATTCGTTGATGGAATCGATGTCATTCACATTGAGCGAGGCGAGTTCGGCGAGACGAAGACCGGTGGAATAAAATAGCTCTAGAATGGCGGCGTCACGCTCACGCATCCATGTTGGCGCTTGTCCTTGAAGTTCTGATTTCATCGGGAGTTCAAGAAGTTCTTCAATTTGGGTTAAGGTTAGAACCACAGGTAGAGCTTTGTCCGCCTTCGGAAGTTCAACCTCGGCGACGGGGCTGTTTGGATAGCCGCGACGATGGACGAGGAACTTATAAAAGGAGCGGTAGGCTGCGAAGCGAAGGCGCACTGTGCTACGAGCAAGGCCGTCTTTTTGTAGTTGGAAAAGATAAGCGCGAAAGTGGTCAGAGGTGAGATCTCGCCATTTTGAAAACTGATCGCCGAGCCAGATTTGTAACAGTCGAATTGCAAGGGTGTAGTTCTCGAGTGTCTTGGCAGAAGAATTTTTCTCGGTGGTCATGAACTCGATGAAGGCATCGACTTCGTTGTCAGTGTAGGGATTCACTGTTGAGGAATATACAGGTTTCTAAATATTCGGGAAACCTAAATTCTAGGGCGATTCTTTTAGGGCCTCCAATTTAGAGAGATTTTTCTGTGAAGATTCTAATTTAAAGGCCTTGAGAGACCTAAATTAGCACTTCTCGAAGCGAAATAATCATCACTTCGGCTGTCGGTCGCTTTTAAATTTAGAGGATGATTAGAAATAGACTTACCGGGTCCGGTAAGTCATCGGTTGAATTGGGGGTTGGCAAAGTCGAGAATGGCGGCTAAGCGATGTGCTCGATGCCAAAGGTGTTTATTAAAACCTACGGGTGACAGATGAACGAGCGGGATTCTGAGCAGGTTGCTCAGACGTTTGCCGAGCGAGGTTACACTCTCACCCCCAAAGAACAGGATGCTGATGCGATCTTGGTCAATACCTGTAGCGTCCGCGATCAAGCGGAGCAAAAGGCTTTGGGTAAAATGGGGATGATGGGGAAGTATCGCGAAAGCCGAGATCATGTTGTTTATGGCTTCATGGGGTGCATGGCACAGAGTCGAGGATCGGAGCTTTTTGACCGGGTGCCTCACCTTGACTTAGTTGTTGGAACTCAAAAGTATCACCGAGTTTTCGACTATGTGGACAGTATCTTAAATCGTCGTATGCAGGCACGTATGGACGAGGTCGGAGGGGAAATGGTCACAGGACGGGTCGAGGATGAAATTATCAAGATTAACCAGGATCGGATTATCTCTGCGAGGATGGTTGATACGGAAGAAGAAGAGGGAAGCCAAAATACGATCAGAGATCATGTCCCTCGAGAGGGTCAACAGGCGACTTCCTTTGTCAGTATCATGCAAGGGTGTAACATGCGTTGTTCATTTTGTATTGTGCCGGATACTCGTGGCAAGGAAAGAGGAAGACCAATTTCTGATATTGTTAGTGAAGTTAAGGGGCTCGTATGTAAGGGGGTGAAAGAGGTCACTCTACTAGGGCAAATCGTAAATCTTTATGGTCGGACCGAGTTTCCTAAGGTGGATGGAAAATCTCCGTTCGTACAACTTTTGGAAGCGGTGCACGAGATTGAGGGGCTTGAACGAATCCGTTTTACCAGTCCGCATCCTATTGGTTACCGCGATGATTTGGTGGAGGCGTTCACCTATCTTCCTAAGCTTTGTTCACATATTCATTTCCCGATGCAGAGCGGGAGTGATCGCATTCTCAAAAAGATGCGACGACCCTACAAAAACGAGAAGTTTCTTACAATCTGCGAGAAGATGCAGGCCGCGCGACCGGATCTCGCAATCACCACGGATATTATCGTGGGGTTTCCTGGGGAGTCCGAGGAGGATTTCGAGGAGACGGTAGCGTGCATGAAACGAATTGGTTTCGATAACAGCTTTATCTTTCGTTATTCAAAACGAAAAGATACGCCGGCCGCCGAGATGGATGAGCAATTGAGCGATAAAGTGAAGGAGGAACGTAATCAGATCCTCCTTCGAATCCAGGAGGAATTGACGACTACGAAAAATGCAAAATTAATTGGGACCGTTCAACAAGTGCTCTGCGAAGGCCCGAGTAAAACTAACAAAGAACGCCTTAGCGGCCGAACGAGTCAGAACAAGATTGTCATTTTTGAAGGTAAGGCTGAAAGAATGGCCGGGCAGTTGCTTGATGTCAGGATTGAAGATTCAACTGGCTACACTCTCTATGGGACGCCCGAGATTCATTAGGAAGTGGTGATTTAAGCCTTTACCGCTGGGTAGGGGAACCTAGTTTTGCGGCTCATGAAAGAAGGTCCTCACCCTTACCAAGAAATCTCGCTCGGAACAGCCGGTTTGGTTCTGGGGATTATTTTGGTTGCAGTTTACGGTTTCATCTTTTTGAAAGCGGATACCTCAAAAAAGATTGCCCAAAAGTTGCCACGTAATGCTGATCTAGGAACCTATTTTATGGGCTTTGGAATGGTTTGGTTTTGGTTGTTAGTTGCCCCGCCTGACAAAGGGGTTTTTTCAACACTTAGCATGGATCTCGGAGAGTTTAATAAGGTTAAAACATATCTGATGATTGGAGTTCCTTTGTTTTGTATTGGGATGATTATTTATGTTCGTGAGTTTCTCTTCGTGCGTGGCCTAGGTCTCTGTCTTCTCATGGCTTCGGCCCCTCTTTTGTATGCTTCAGATTTTGAGGAAGCTCCGCTACAATTTTTGATGCCCGCAGTCTGCTATCTCATGATTATCAAAGGACTGTATTTTGTAGGGATGCCCTACCTCTTTAGAGACTGGGTGAATTGGGTGACGGCTTCTGATACCCGTTGGCGTGGATTTGCCCTTGGAGGGTTAGCTCTTGGCCTTGTATTTATGACTCTTGGACTGACCGCTTGGCGTGGCTATTGAGCGAATTATGAAGCAGTCCTGGTTTGTAATGGGACATCGAAACCCTGACGCAGATGCTATTTGTGCTGCGATTGGGCATGCGTCTTATTTGCGTGCGACCGGCGATTTAGACGCGGTCGCGGCGCGCTGTGGCGAAGTTCCCCCGAGGGTCAAAATCGTTCTCGAACAGGCTGGACTTGAACCTCCGGTATTGGTGGATGATGTCCGGCCAACAGCTGGATCGATTTGTCGTAAAACGGTGGTTGCTGTAAGGCAGGACGATACCTTTCTTATGGCCTATCGGCTAATGGTGGATCATGGGATTCGAGCGGTGCCGGTCTTGAACAATGGAGGGGAAGTGAGGGGGCTTTTGCATTTTCTTGACTTATTGCAGCTTCTCTTACCTCCGGCCACGGATGGTCGAAATGTGA
>DIHU01000056.1 GCA_002420315.1 Akkermansiaceae bacterium UBA5688 | reverse complement strand
ACCATGCTCCCCAGATGAAAAACTGGAGAAACATCATAATCGACAGCTTGGCTGTCGTGCTAGAATTGGAATTGCTCATTGTTTTGTTTAGTATGGGTAAATTTTCTTTTCAAGCCTCAACCCGCGAACGTTTGCGGTAGGAACTCGGAGTCATTTCGTACATTCGCCGGAAGGCACGGGTAAAACTAGTGAGGGAGCCGAAGCCGGTGCGCCCAGCAATCACGCCGAGGTCGAGTTCGCCTTGCTCTAGAAGATAAGTAGCCCGCACAAGACGGACCGATCGCACGAAGTTACCCAGAGAAACTCCGGCTCCATCGCGAAAAACTGCGCGCAGGTAGCTTTCAGACACCCCCATCGCCCTTGAAAGGGCCGGCATAGCGAGATCATCCTCGAGGTTTTCCATGACGTATTTTTTGATCTGTGCCACAAGATCGGTATCCGGTTCGGCTTTGTTTTGCGCAGACTCTGCGGTTTCCATCGCTTCGAAGACCTTGCCGAGGGCGATACTACTCTGCAGTCCATCCCCATTTTGAAATTCTGTCAGGAATTCCACAAGCAAACTCATGGCATGATCATTCATTTTACGGCCACCCGAACGCCAAAGCTCGAGGATTTGCCGGGCCGGGCCTTCAAGATCAAAGGTCACGTATAGCCACGTAAACTTTTCAGGTAAATCGATGTAATAATGAATTTGGTGGGGAAAAAGTAAATGAGCCTCCTCTTTGTGAATCTGGCGGGTGTTGGTCTCCACTCCCATGCTTCCGTTACCTTCTAAAGCAACCAGAAGCACGTATCGGGAGTGCTGGTCGTAACGACCTGCCTTGGCTGAAATTCCATCCCAACCACTAGTCCGGTGATCCTGCGCCATCCGGCAAAATGAAACGATTTCGCGAGGCAAAATCTCGCCACCCCAGTCTACGCCATTGAAATAATCGTCCGGTTGCGGAAGACTTCTGGCTATTTCGATAAGCTGTTTGTTAGTGAACATCTTTTCATGATCCTGCCGCATCACCATCAAGAAACCAGCCGACATTTATGTGATTTTGCAAAAAACTTGCTGGGACCTCTGGTCCAACTTCTCCGCATATAGCTCGATGCACGATTTCTTTCTTAGATGCACCTCGAGCCATCAGAACTACCCGCTCTGCTTCCAAAATCGAAGCCACACCCATTGTGATGGCATGAGTTGGCACATTTTCCTCGCCCCCAAAGCTTGGCGCAGCATCTATGATGGTTTTACGGGCTAGAGTCACGCGGCGGGTCCGGCTATTCAACGAGCTTCCTTTCTCATTAAAGCCAATATGACCTTCGCCTCCGATACCGAGAAGCTGCCAATCAATTCCACCCGCAGCCTGAATCGCCGCTTCATATTTAGCGGCCGCTCGATCTGGATCGTCCGAAACCGATGGCGGAACTGAGACGTTTTCTTGTTTCACATCGACATGATCAAAAAGATTTCTCCACATCTCGCACCAGTAGCTTCGTTCATGATCACGTCCCAAACCCTCATACTCATCAAGGTTAAAGCTGATCACGTTAGCGAACGAAAGCCCTTCCTCCCGGTGCCGACGGATCAGTTCATCATAGAATGGGAGCGGCGTGCTGCCCGTAGCAAGCCCCAGAACGGCACACTTTCCTTGCTCAGCACGAGCTACCAGAAGAGACTCAACTTCATCAGCAAGGACGCGACAAAGCTCGTCAACTTCTCCCACTTGCACCTCTTGCGATCCAATTTGAACTTTTTTCATGTAAATCGAAATAGCTTGTTGACGCCTTACGTAACCAGTTTCGACTATTGATCAAGCCTCTCTTTTTTCGTCGCAAGATCGGACAAAAGCAGCGAGCCTATAACGAGACAATAAAACAGCTCTTTAGAAAAACCATGGACCAAAATCGACGTACTATCCTGAAGACCGGCTCTGCAGCAGGCCTTGCCGCATCTATTCCCGGAATTATCAAGGCGCAAAACTCGCCGGACCAAATCAAAATTGGAGTCATCGGCTGTGGTGGCCGCGGCAGTGGCGCTCTCGGCCAGGCCATGAGCGCTGATCCAAATGTGGTCCTTTGGGCCATTGGTGACGCTTTCGAAGGCGGAGTTAAGAATGCCCTCGGAGTCGGTGGCCGCTTTAACGAGCGCATGCAGGCAACCAAGGAGCGCCAGTTTATCGGACTCGATGCTTACAAAGGCGTGATGTCATCCGGTGTCGACGTCGTCCTCCTCTGCACTCCTCCCCACTTCCGCCCGCAGCACCTCCGTGCTGCTGTCGAAGCTGGAATCCACGCTTTCGTCGAGAAGCCTATGGCCATCGACATGCCGGGTATCAAGTCAGTCATCGAATCCGCTCAGATGGCCAAAAAGAAAGGCACCGCCATCCAACACGGATACTGCTGGCGATATTCTCCGGCCAACCGCGAACTCTTCAAACAAATTCACTCAGGTGATCTTGGCCGCGTTGTTTCTATTTACGGAACCTACTTAGCTAGCCCGGTCGCCCCGCTTTCCAACGCCACCAAGAAACCCGAGGGCATGGGCGATGTGGAATTCCAGACCCGTTACTGGCAGAACTTTGAGTGGCTCAATGGCAGCCCCCTGGTCGAGCAATGTATCCACATCGTGGATAAGGTCGCTTGGACCATGAACGACGAAGCCCCCATCGCTGCGATCGCCAATGGAGGCCGCGCTCACCGAGAAGATCAGTCCAATGTCTTCGACCACTACGACGTCACTTACGAATACGCCGGTGGGGTTTATGCCCACGTCAAGCAACGCCAAATGATGAACACACATGGCGAAAACATCCACCGTGTCATCTGTGAAAACGGAACAGCCGTGGGACCTTGGAACGTCTTCACCCTCGATAAAGAGGGCAAGAAAAACTGGCGTTTCCGCAAAGAGAAAGATCAGGAGAATAATATGTATCAGGTTTGCCACAACGAGTTCTTCGCCGCTCTGCGAGCCGGAAAAATCGTTAACACCGGCGAACAAATGGCCAAGTCCACCGCTCTCGGGCTCCTAGGTCGCGAAGCCGCTCACACCGGCAAGCGAATTACCTGGGAAGACTATTGGAAGAGCGAGGAAGATCAGGCTCCGGATGACATCAAGTTCACTGACTCCTTCCCCGTCGCCCCCATCCCACAACCTGGTCGCGAACGCAAGCAGACCAAGCCATCCCGAGCATAAACCACCTGGGACTCCCAACTTTCCAAGCGCGCACGGATCACCGTGCGCGCTTTTTCTTGGCACATTCTCCTGTCATGGAGAATTGTCAGGCCATTCCGCAATTGTTACCATCCCTCCCATGAATCCGCTTTTCCCCGCCCTTATGGCGTCTGCTTTCATCCTTTCTGCCAGTGGCGAACTCATGCCCACCTCTGCTGAAGTTTTTGGGGGGAAATACGCGAGCCTGGATAACCGCGCCACTTCCGACTGGTGGACACGCCAAGGACCACAGCGCAAAAACCGCAAAGCCATGATCAACCTCGATGTTCCGCGCGATAAGGTCATCGGATTCGCTATCTACACTCTCGAGGGCAGCTCGCTCAAGATGACGGCTCAACTTTTCCCACTCAAGCCAGACGAGTCGCAGGAAATCCGCCTAGAGCTTAAAAAAGGCGACACCTGGAAGGAAATCGCCAAACAAAAAATCATCTATCCTGGCTGGCCTCTCACTTTCAATTTTAACGATAACGATGGCCGCAAAGCCACCGGTCATCTTGAATACAATGTCGATTTCCAGTACCCAGTCGTACAAATCATCAACGAAAGGACTGACGAAATCCTCTACACAAAGCGGGTTAAAAAATCCAAAGGTAAGCTCCTGGTCTACTCTACAGATCCTCACACTATTAAGATTGGTAAAGACAAGCCTGTGCTCGTTTTCAAAACAGGACTGACCGCCAAAAATTAACGCTAGAGTGTTGCCTAAACAGTACAAAAGATTAACAGGCCGACGAAATTAGAGATCACCTCTCACTCTTCTTCAATTTCTGGAGTATCCTCACTACCAAGTGCATCCAATGCCGCGCCGAATGTTTTTCTAGTGACTTTGATAGCAGTAGTCGCCGATTTCCCAACAACTTCGACCGGGATTTTGGGTAAATTAAATTACCTCAACTAAGCTACTGGCAGGAGTCAAATGTTGCGTGTCTCATCGCTCGAACTCCACCTCGCCCCATCGCAAGGGCAAGTGCATATTCACCGCTCCCTGCGGGCTCCAAACCCAGTTATTTTCAGGATGTTCCTGCTCCTCGGGATTTAAACTTTCGGCCAATGGCGTTCCATGCGGAGGGATCCGGACATACTTTCCGGCAACTACTTCATGCTGCCATTGCACGCGTGAAAAATTGACCTTCCAGATATCACCCGGTCGCGGTGGCATCCCATCTTTATGATATTTAGCTAAACCCTTCCACGGGAAAGCTACCTCGACCGACCAACCTTTATCTTCGTCAGTCGGATCATTCAGTGAACCTCGTACTTTCACCGCAGATTTCAACCCATCAAGATTACACCCCAGAATGGGAACTCCACCTTCGCCATAGGGCTTTGGTAGGCTTAACTCCCAAATCGTTCCGAGCGCATTAATCTCGAATTCGTAATAATTCAGACCGTCACAATCGGGATCGATAAAGACTTCGAAATCATTATCTTCAAACATAATTTCGTTCTTCTTGGTAATGGTACCCCAGACATGAGGTTCCTCAAGCTGTGCACCCACATAGAAGTAGTTGTCATCCCAAGCCATCTTGACCCGGGTTTGAAAGTAAGGCCGAAGTGCTTCCTGACCCGTAATATCGACAAAGTCACCGGTCCACGGCAGCTCCTGCCATGCCGGATCCTCTAGCGAACCATCAATCTTGATTGGCCCCTCTACCCTGCGGCACTGGTAACGTCTTGGCTTCATTTCAATTGATCCCAGTAAAGGTCAACCGTCTTTCCCGCTGGCACCTTGACCGTCCGCGTCTCGCCATCAAGAGTCACCTTAAGGATTTCGCCGACCTTAATATGGAGCTCGGCCATGTCGTTCAAATCAGCGGTGCCGGCCTTTGTTTTAACCACCTCATTTAAAACTGCTACAACACGTTTACCACCCTTCTGATCCCACATCCGAAAATAAACTATGCCTTCTGAAGTCTTCTTTTTTTTCAAGTAGCGAAAGGTCACATTGACTCCCGCAACCTCTTTATTCCGAATATCCCATACCATCGGAAAATTTGATCCCGTCTTCTTCCACGACGAAGCCCAAATCGCATGCTGCCATTGATCCTCAATTGCCTTAGAAGCATCCCCTGTGAACCACCCCCGATTTAATCCTTTAGCGTCGTATTCATCGGCTCCCGTAAAGTACCAATTGCCATTATCATAAACCTCAACCCAAGTATGATTGCCCCGCTTGTTAAACCACAAGGCAGTCCCTGCAATTCGAGCAGGAATGCCAACTGACCTACAAGCATCTACTAGAATAATTGATAATCCGGTGCAAGTCGCTTTCCCCAATTTAATCGACTCCGACGGACTCTGATTTGGAGCCTTCCGCCCTGTATTATAATGGACCTTGATCAGATTGAAAATCCCTTTGTTAATCGCTTGCGCAGCTTCGGTCGACGTCTTGGCACCTTTTACCAATTCTTTGCACTTTGGATAAAAAAACGACCGCCAATCTTCACGCGTTTCGTCAAGCGAGGCATAAGGAAGGACATCATTCAAAAATATCTTATTTGGAACTTTTTTCGCCCAAGAGAATTCTTTCTTGGCTCTCAACGCTAGGTCCAAATTGGTCATCAAGAATTCCCTGCTCAAATCCTCACGATCCTCTTTGGGCATTCCCTCCACCAAAAAACGTGCCGCCTTTTCTCCGAACTCCCCATGTTTTTTCTCAGCCGCTTCAACAAACTTCGCGACCTCGCCTCCCCAGGTCCAACAGGTCAAAAGACAACTGAAAATCACCAGCTTTTTATTCATGCCAAGAAACTAATACAGAACCACCCGGCATGCCAAAGCAAACGAAGTAGATTTGGAGCCCTAATTTCTAAAGACCATTCAATCCAAAAAGATCGTCCAGCCTGCACGCTTACTTTGACGCTTAATTAATAATATCTGAAAGTTGGAAGCCTTAAGCCTTCCCAAATAGGCGCCAAATGGGGCGTTCGGAAAGAGCCTCGAATCGAAAAGCCCTTCCTTAATTTCTAGATTATCTGATGCTTAACACTCACGCAAAAAAGACTTTAACGTGCCTAATAAATTACCATAGGTTTTTAACTCATTTACTAAATCGGCCAAAATAGCGGAGATTTTGACCTGAAACGAAGTCTGAACACATCCAACAAATCTATTTCACGCTCAAAAAATCCTTCTAAAAAAGCTCAATCAATCCTCGCAATTGCAAATAATCCAGCCAATCTCGCGTTGTGAAGTCCGATCGGAATCTCCGTTCTTACTTCATTTTTTAATTTAAAGACTATGAAACTGTACCTCGGCAATCTGCCTTTCGCTGCTTCGGATGACGACATCAAAGAAGCATTCTCCGCTTACGGAACTATCGAAGACCTCTTCATTCCTCTTGATCGCGAAACAAACCGCCCACGCGGATTCGCCTTCATCACTCTTGCCGACGACGACCTCGCCCGGAAAGCTATCGAGGAAATGGATGGAGCTGACCTTATGGGTCGTAATCTCCGTGTCAACGAAGCCGAAGAGCGTCGCCCACAACAAAACCGCGGTGGCGGTGGTGGCTACGGTGGAGACCGTCGCGGTGGC
>DIHU01000123.1:7407-8712 GCA_002420315.1 Akkermansiaceae bacterium UBA5688 | reverse complement strand
AGACCGGCGGCGCGGGCGTTGGATTCGGCGATAATGGCATTGCGTGATCCATTGGCGGAGAGGCTTGTATTAGTGAAGTTTTCGGACAACGTCCCGGTCCCAACATTTTCCCAAGACGGAGTTTCAGCGTAGGTTTGGACACTGCCATCGCCGCCAGCATTAAAATTTCCGTTGCGTAAATCCCCGCCAACAAGTGTGAGATCTGAAATAAAAGTTCCTGTTGGTGTAGTTTGGGGAGCAAGAACGAAAGCATTGTTTAGGTTGATGGAAGAAGGTGCCTTGGTGAGTCCAGCATGACGTGGCTTATCGATGGTGGTTTCGAAGTTGGTGAAGGCATTTAGAAGATCTGCTACAATTTCGGGGTTTATTTCTGCAAGGTCAGTTGATTCTTTGGGGTCCTCCGAAAGATTGAAAAGAAGGAAGGGAGAGTTGCTCGCGTTTTTAGCGAGCTTCCAATCGCCCTTACGAACGCTTACTTTGGTATCATTACGAATCGTGATTACTTCGTGTGGAATGCCGGGAATAGTTGAATCGAGATAGGGAAGAAGGCTGATTCCATCTATCTCTGCTGGAGGAGATCCACCTGCGGCTTCGAGGCAAGTCGGAAGAATGTCGATTGAGTGAATGGGTGAATGGTAAGTGGAATTAGCGGGAAGGCCGGCTCCTGCAATGATCATGGGAACGCGAGTTCCTCCCTCAAAAATGGAGCCTTTAAAATTCCGAAGCGGGGTATTGTCTGCTCCGATATTGTTAGCACCTCCGTTATCATTGACGAAAATGACCAGCGTGTTGTCTGTGAGCGAGACTGACCCGTCCTTTGCAGGGTCATCTAGAGTGTTCAGGATGTTCCCGATTTCTCGGTCCATGGTGAGGACCATTGAAGCGTAGTCTTTTTGTTTACCAGTAAGCGAACTTAGTCGCGGATCATTGATGTCTGGCGAAGGGCCGATGGGGCTGTGTGGAGCAGTGAAGGATACATAGAGGAAGAAAGGATCAGGATCGGCATAATGGCGTTCGATAAAATTCACGGCACCTATTCCGAAGGCGTTGGTGACATACTTGTTGGTTGTGTTCCAGGGTGGGGTTGTTTCGAGAACAGTGTCGGTGAAGGGGGAAGCAAAGGTTTCACGTAGGGTTCCTGATCCTCCCACAGCTCCAATGGTATAATTGCGGGATCCTTTCCAGATCCCAAAAAACTCATCGACCCCTTGATGTTCGGGGCGATTGCCGTCTCCGCTGTCATTGGCGCGTGCGCCGAGATGCCACTTGCCTACTACTCCGGTGGTGTATCCTTCGGATTTCATA
>DIHU01000123.1:0-7049 GCA_002420315.1 Akkermansiaceae bacterium UBA5688 | reverse complement strand
GTGAGATTGTTGATATTATATTCGTAGCCAATCCGTTGCTGGTAAGATCCCGTGACAATGGCGGCACGGGATGGAGAGCAGACCGCGGCGGTGTAGGCATTGGTGAGGAGAGTTCCGCGCTTACGTAATGCGTCAAGATTGGGAGTTGGAACAGTCGATTTAGGTTGCCCCGGGTTGAGGGTCTGGAGGTAGTCATCCATAAATCCCCAGTCGGAATATCCGGCATCGTCGGAGATAATGACAACCACATTTGGCTTTTGCGCACAGAGCGGTAAGACAAGCAGCAAGGGGAGGAAAAAACATTGTTTAACCATCACCGCACTCCATGAGGGAAATTGACTCGAAGGTCGAGTTGATTTTAGAGCGTCTAGTTGGTGCTAAATAGTCAGAATCACTTTTCTCTGGATCTCAAATTAGAAGGGGACACCACTTAAAGAGAATCTATTAAAGATAGGTAGCCGGGAGGTCATTCAAAAGATCTAAGTGAATCGATTGGGACAACAGATAGTAAGAACAGTGACGAAAACTATGCACGATAAATGCGGATAGCTGGGTTGTGAACAACAGTAGAAAGGCCCGACTTTTGAGTCTCCCCGTGTGACGATCTCTTAGAATTGAGAAAGTCTAGTCGACAACGACAGCCGCTTCGTGCTCCTCTTCGGCTTTTTCGAGATCGTATTTTTCTTTGGCAATAACACGGATTAGCTTCGTGAGCGTGACATCCCAATTCTCAAGAAGTTCTTTGGCTCGTAGAGAATCGGTTTTCTCGTAGTGCTCTTCGATGAGTGATTTAACCTCCTTGATGTCAGGCGCGCGCTTAACGGGGCGAGCAACGACCATCTCGGGGTTAAGTCGACTTTGGAACATACCATCGATATCATAAATATAAGCTATCCCACCGGACATTCCGGCCCCAAAATTCTTTCCAGTAAGTCCGAGAATGACGGTCGAGCCGTTGGTCATGTATTCGCAACCATGGTCACCGACACCTTCAACGACCGAGATCGAACCGGAGTTCCGAACGCAGAAACGTTCGCCGGCTCGTCCATTGACAAAGAGTTTGCCGCCAGTGGCACCATAGAGACAAGTGTTCCCAACAATAGAATTCTTCGCGGCAATAAAGTCTGAGTTCATAACCGCCGGTGGGCGCACGGTTATCTCTCCATTGCTCATGCCCTTACCTACATAATCATTTCCTTCACCAATGAGGGTGAGTTTAATGCCGCCGCAAAGAAATGTTCCAAATGATTGGCCAGCGGAACCGCGGAAGGTTAGGTCAATGCTCTCTGCCGGAAGCCCATGATTTTCATATATTTCGGCGACTCGCCCGGCCGTCCGAGTGCCGATATTACGGTCGGTATTTACAACTTCGTATTCTTTGGTGAAAGGTCCGCGGTCCATGAGACCAGCGGTTGGGTTTTCTTCTCCGGTCGTGCCGGTATGGATGGCAAGATCTTTTAGGATTTGAAGGTCAAGAGCCGGCTTGTGAATTCCATCGTTGCGGTCTTGGGTGCAGATGCGAACCGCGTTTTCGTCGCCTTTGTCGGAAAGGACTTTTTTCAAGTCGAGAGTATTGGCTTTTGGATGATCGGGCACATCGCGTTGAGCAAGGAATGTCTGGGGACGTCCAATCAGTTCGTTCATTGAGCGGACACCAAGAGTTGCCATGATTTCGCGTGCCTCCTCCGCTACGCCCATCATGAAGTTGACGACGTGATCCGGTGAACCTTTGAACTTAGCACGCCACTTTGGGTTGGTTGTTGCGACTCCGACTGGGCAATTATTGAGGTGGCATTTTCGCACGTAAACGCAGCCCATGGCGATCATGGCGATTGTTCCAAAATTCATCTGTTCAGCTCCCAAAATCGCAGCGATGACAACGTCGCGTCCTGTGCGTAGACCTCCGTCGGTGCGAAGAGTGATGTTGTTTCGAAGCTTGTTCATCATGAGGACTTGATGAGCCTCGGAGATTCCAAGTTCCCATGGCAGTCCGGCGTGTTTAGTGCTCGAAAGTGGGGAAGCTGCAGTTCCGCCATCGTGTCCCGAGATGAGAACGTTATCAGCGCTCGCTTTAGCGCAACCGGCGGCCACAGTGCCGACTCCAGACTCGGCGACTAGCTTAACCGTGACTTTAGCGCGCGGGTTCACTTCCTTGAGGTCGTGAATGAGTTGGGCTAGATCTTCGATCGAGTAGATATCGTGATGAGGAGGGGGGGAGATCAGTTGTACTCCAGGCTGTGTGTTACGCAGGCGGGCGATGAGGGCGTTCACCTTATGCCCGGGAAGCTGTCCACCTTCTCCAGGCTTAGCTCCCTGTGCCATCTTGATTTCTAGTTCGTCAGCATTTACGAGATAGTGGGCCGAGACTCCGAAGCGCCCACTCGCGATTTGCTTGATGTAGGATCTGGCAAAATTTCCGTTGGGGTATGGCTTGAAGCGACGCGTGTCTTCGCCCCCTTCGCCGGAATCGGATTTGCCGCCAATACGGTTCATTGCGATCGCGAGAGTTTCGTGAGCCTCGGGCGAGAGAGCTCCCATGGACATCGCTGCAGTCGTAAAGCGTTTCACGATTTCCTCTGCGGGCTCTACTTCTTCAAGTGGAATACTGGAGGCGGGGACCCTGAACTCGAGGATGTCTTTGATTGTGATAGGATCGTTCGCGAGAGAGACCTTCACGTAGTCGTCATAGTCTTCTTTTTTTCCATCGCGGACGAAGGTGTGAAAATTCTTGATAACATCGGTGGTGATAGCGTGAGCTTCGCCAGATTTTCGATAACGGTTGTAGCCGGGGTCGCCGAGGTCGAGGACCTTGTTTTCTTTGGGCTCTGTCTCGAAGGCAGCGCGATGGCGCACGAGAGATTCCTCAGCAATTTCCTTGAAGCCAACTCCACCAATTCTCGAGTGGACACCGGTAAAGGCGTAGTCGACTACTTCTTTGCCAACTCCAAGGGCTTCGAAGACTTGCGCTCCCTGATAAGAGTTGAGGACGGAGATGCCCATTTTGGACATGATTTTCAGGATTCCTTTTTCGAGTGCCTTGCGGTAGTTCGACATTGCAAGTTCGGGAGTCATTTCATCGCCGAGCTTCTTTTTAGTATCGGTCGCTACAACCTGTCGAACCGTTGCATAGCCAAGATACGGACAGACCGCAGTGGCTCCGAATCCAAAGAGACATGCAATTTGGTGGGTGTCACGTGCTTCTCCGGTATCGATAACAAGTGAGGTGCGGAGACGTTTGCGGCAACGATTGAGGTGATGGTGGACCGAACCGGTTGCAAGGAGCGATGGGATGGGTATACGCTCTGCTGAGGTGGCACGGTCTGAGAGGACGAGAATTTCGACCTTGTTGTTCACGGATTCCTCGGCTTCTGCACAGATGCGATCGAGTGCTTTTTTCATGCCTTCTTCGCCCTCGCACACAGGCCAAGTGGTATCGATTACTTGTGTGGCGAAGCCATGCTCTTGGCGCTTCACGAGAGTTTCGAGTTCCTGCTCGTAGAGAAGGGCCGATTCTAGGCTGAGGATGCGTGCATGGTTTGCAGTTTCTGAGAGAAGATTACGCTCTGCACCAAGTCCGGCGCCGAGAGTCATAACGGCCCACTCGCGAATCGGATCGATTGGTGGGTTGGTTACTTGTGCGAAGAGTTGTTTGAAGTAGGTGAAAAGAAGGCGTGGGTAGCGGGAAAGGGGGGCGAGAGGAATATCATCTCCCATCGAGAAAACTGCTTCTTGTGCCCCCTTGATCATGGGGGGGAACACCATGTCGAGATCCTCGGCAGTGACACCGTGAGTGACTTGCTGACGGGATAGTTCAAGTGGCTCAATCTCTAAGGTTGGGACGTGCGCGGCTGGGTCGGTGAAGTCCTTTAGTTCGACGCGATTCTCATCGACCCATTTTGCGTAAGGCTTCTGGGAAGCGAGTTGCTTGCGGATTTCCTTATCGTAGGAAAGCTCACCTGTTTCGGTATTGGCGGAGAGCATCTGGCCAGGACCGAGGCGGCCACGACGGATGATCTTTTCATCGGGTAGGATGACTGCTCCTGATTCAGAGCCAATATAAAGGAGCCCATCTTCAGTGAGGGTGAAGCGCGACGGGCGAAGGCCATTACGATCGAGGCTGGCACATAGAGTCCTTCCATCGGTAAAACAAAGTCCAGCGGGCCCGTCCCAGGGTTCCGAAAACGAGCGGATGTAGTTGTAAAATGCTCGTTCCTCTTCGGTGATATCAGGATCGTGACGAAAGGCGGGAGGGACTAACATCCGCATGGCGTGTTCGAGTCGCCTTCCGGAAAGGACGAGAAGCTCGAGTGCATGGTCCAGCGATGCCGAGTCGGATTCCTCATCGTGCATGAGGTTTTTGACGAGATCAATGTCATCGCCCCAGAGTTCGGAGCTGAAAAATTCCTCGCGGGATCTCATCCAATTACGGTTACCTCGAACAGTGTTGATTTCGCCGTTGTGGCACATCATGCGGAAAGGTTGACCGAGGGGCCACGCTGGGAAGGTATTGGTGGAGAAGCGCTGGTGGTAAAGTGAGATACCGGTTTGAAAATCGGAATCTTGAAGGTCACTATAGAAAGCTCGTAGAGTGGCTGGCATAGCGAGTCCTTTGTAGCTGATGAGGCGGCTTGATAGGGTGGGAATATAAAATGCGGCTTCGTTTTCGAACTCGCGCTCTACCTCACGCCGGACGAGGTAGAGGAGTCGCTCGAAATGATCTGCGTCGACATCAGCGGGCCGACTCACGAGCAGATGGGCGATTTCAGGCTGAGTAAGACGTGCCAAGTTTCCTAGTTCTTCAGGATTAACTGGGACCTCACGCCAGCCGACGACTTGGATATTGCGTCGGGTGAGGACTGATTCCGTGAAGGATTTGATATTCGCTGCAATGCCTTCGGGGAGAAAAAAGACACCAACTCCCAGATCGTTTTCATCACCGGTGTATCCAAATTTCCCGGCAGCTTTGGCAAAGAGAGGACGAGGGATTTGGCAAAGGATGCCGGACCCGTCTCCAGTCTTCATGTCGGCATCGACCGCTCCACGGTGGGTCATATTGCAAACAGAGGTTAAGGCGTAGTCGAGAATATCATAGGATTTCTCTCCGCGAAGATTGGCAATAGCTCCCATTCCGCAGTTAGCGGTTTCATTATCCCATTGGTGCAAAGTGCCGGAGGAATCTGGAGTGTAACGTGGATGGTGAAATTTCATGGTCGGAAAGTCGTGGGAGAACCAGCAGATGCTGTGCCCTCCGAGAGGAACGCAAGAATATGGTGGCACGGCGGGAATTGCCAAGTGGAACTTGTTCCTAGAATAAAATACAAAAAATCATGATTTTTTGTCGATCTCTTGAGTCCATCGCGTGTCATTTGGATTCTGGCGTTTTTAGTGAGGGCCATTTTGCTCTTATTTCCCATCGAGTGGGGTTACCCAGAAAATCTCGAGAGAGCTTGCAGCAGAGCTGATGGCGGTGGGAAACCAGACCTGATAGATCGGTATAAGGATTGGGGCGATACACTGGGTTTGTTGCAAACTAGATCCTTCCCACTCTTCTCGTTGGGTTTTGGACTTTTTGGTGGACTGGAATCTGGATGCGTACCCATTCTTTTGCAGGGATGGATAGGATTTTGACCGATATTGAAGGCTGGGAGTTAAGAGAAGTTTTCTCGGAATCGCTCGAATATCAAGAGCTGCTCAGATTAAGGTTTAACGAGCTTCGGAAGCCGCTTGGCCTTGAATGGACCGAGGCTGAAGGTGAGGCGGACAAGCTTGATCGGCATTTCGGCCTTTATCACGAAAAAGTATTGGTCGGATCAGTTGTGGTCGCCACTCTGAAATCAGGTTTTGCTAAGCTTCGACAGATCGCAGTGGCTAGGCCGCAGCAGGGTCGTGGGGTCGGAATCAGGTTAATGGCTGCCATCGAAAATCTTCTTGCCCGTGAAGGGGTGCAGAGATTTGAGCTTAATGCCCGAGTCGATGTAGCGGGATTTTACGACTCACTGAACTATCACCGGAAGGGAGGAGTCTTTGAGGAGATCGGACTCCCTCACGTCAAGATGATCAAATTACTCAGGGGGAATGAGTCAGCTTGATTCCGGCGACTACGGCAATCAGGCCCAAGACCACGGAAAGGAAGACCTTCAGGATCGCAAATTGGGTTAGTCCGGTGGTCCAGAGCGTGTGGGTATCCCGGGCGAAGGTTGAAAATGTCGTGAACCCGCCAAGGAATCCGGTCGCAAGAAGAGGGAAAACCCATCCTGGTGCACTTTTGCCAGTGAAATAGCCAAAGAGGCAGCCGATCAGGAAGCAACCAAGAAGATTACAAACAAGAATACCGGCCGGGAAACGCTGGATCATTGTATTTTGGGCAAGGGATTGTATCCCGGAGGAGAGGCCGTATCGCGCGAGTGAACCAAGGCCGCCGCCAAGAAAAACAAGAAGAGCATTCATGAGAGAGTTTGCATGAGGGCTTGGACTTTTTTGAAATCCTTGATTCCGGGTGACGATTCGGCGCCGCTGGCAATATCAAGGGCGGCTGGTTTGACTGCGGCGAGGGCTTCGGCAGCATTTCCTGGGTTAATACCACCAGCAAGAAGGGTGGGAACCTCTGGGTGTTTTTGGACAAATTCTCCGGCGATGGACCAATCGAAGGTCTTTCCGGTGCCGCCATAGTCCTTCCCAGCAGGAGTGTCGATGAGGAGGGCAAAGTTATGAGACGGGAGTTCGTAATCTGGCAGCTTGTCTGCAGAAACGGCCCTTATGACTGGGATTCCTTGATCGATAAAAAAGTTCACTTCTTCCCCGGTTTCATCGCCATGAAGTTGAACGATATCGATGAGGCACTCATCGATGAGTTCAATGGAGAGGGGGAGTGAATTATTGACGAAGACTCCGACGCGGAGGATATCGCCAGCGACATGCGAGGCAATTGTTGAGGCATTTTCAGGCGAGCAATATCGTTTTGAAGAGGGCCAAAAATTTAATCCAAGAGCCGCGACTTTGAGCTCAGCAAGTCGTTTGGCATCCCCGAGCGTGGTCACACCACAGATTTT
>DIHU01000181.1:3959-4129 GCA_002420315.1 Akkermansiaceae bacterium UBA5688 | reverse complement strand
GATGCTTCAGGAGGCAGTCAGGGATTAGAATTTACTCCAGAAGGTGACAAATTGTTTCATGGCAGCCCGGCCCACGGGAGAATTGAAGTTTACGATGTGGTGGGTGACTTCGAAATCGTAAAGAACAAGAAGTTCATTAAAATTGCATACGGTCATAATAGCCTGACGAT
>DIHU01000181.1:0-3612 GCA_002420315.1 Akkermansiaceae bacterium UBA5688 | reverse complement strand
CCCAAAAAAAGGTAAATAAACGCCAGAATTGATTGTTTTATAGCACACGTAATCAGCCCAATCGTCACTTGCAAGTGAAGACGAACCAAGGTCTAGCTTGAGAAGCTTAAGGCCCTCCGTCGCTACTCTATGGCTAGCTCAAAGAAAACAACTTCACCATAATCAGTGAAGTTGTTGAGGGATTGAGGTGGCTAGAAGCGATTGAGTAATTACTCGACTCTCTTAAGGATAATTTCTGGCTCTTCAGGCTGAGCAACTCCATTAAGAGTACGATCTATTACTTTATGCTTAAATAGACCCTCCTCAGATAAATCTAAAAGACATTTTTCGTAAAGAAAACCCTTTGGAGTATCGCCACTACGCTCCCAAAGAAACTTGTTATCACTTGACGAAATGAGCGTTCCAGAAATTTGAACACCCGAAGAAGTATGATAGGTCTTAACAATCGCACCTTTAGTAGAATTGTAACTTTGCGCTCCGAAAACATCGAAGTTTTGCGACTGCCATTGCCAGATCATAATAGTTCCATTTTCATTGAGGGAGGCGACGTGTTTTATTTTTTGTGTATGGGCAGGGATTCCGTAGGCTTTGACTCCAACCTGTTCTACTGAACCTTCCCACTTCCCGAGCATTGGCTTAAGTATCGAAAGTTTACGCTTCGCTAATTCATGATAGGGTTGATCTTCAACATTATCAGTGACTCTTGAAAATCTCCTCTTTGTACTGTTTTCAAGATCATTCATAACTTCGTTCCAGAAGAACTCGTCAACCTGAAAAAGGTAATGGAAACCGGCCTCTTTCCAGTCATTCCATTTGGAATCCTCCATATTAAAGCCACGTCTTTTGATTGATGTGAATTTTAGCATGTTCCCAGTAACTGGCTCTACTTTGAATAGGAGTTCCCATTTTGATTTAACCTGATCCTTTTTAGCCTCATTGAGAATTTCAGCTCCTTCTTCTGAAGTCGTTATTGTTTCAATAAAGTGGTTATCTTCCTTATCCGCCTTGATTACTTTAGTCATGGATACAGGATTTCCATCTGGTGAAATCCATGTGCGTTTCCAAGTGCCTGGGATGTGTTCGGCATGTTTGACTTTTGCCTCTTTATGATCATCTGCGTAAGCATTAAAGGAAGTCAGAATCGCCATCGCCGAGAGAATTACTTTTTTCATATTATTCATTACATTTTAATTTTTGCGGAATACCAAAAAGAAGGCTCCATGTGTTAATTGCGCGATAACGCCAAATTTTGTGTCATCAAAACGACTGATCACGAGAGATCTCTTTAGATTTTAAGGTTTGTCCCAAATCATAGCCTTGCCCTTCCCCGGAGCTTCTAGTGACACAAAACTAGCCTCTGGCAGGCATGAAGAAGTGGAGCGTGGTCTCAATACCGCATCAAACCAGTAAAGTGCTGAGCATTAATATCTTATAAAGCACTTAAATTACGTGTATGAAATGATTATTAAAACAAGTATCTATAATTTATAATCTAAATAAAATGATACGAATCCTCTCTATTCTTATACTTCTTTTGGGGCAAATCTCAGGTTTTACCGTCTCATTCTTAAACATTAACTCAGCCGATTCTACAGCTGTTCCAATTCTTGATAACAATGGTGATCCAATTGCTCTCGGCTCTGGTGGATCATCGGGAACAAAGACCTGACCGACGATGGGCCTTTAACACAGACTATAACTGTTTTATTTTGGTTACCGCCTTTAGTTGGCTTAGCTGCGATTCTGAAAGATAAAACATCAGCGTAGTTTTGGCTACTGGCAACCCTGTGGTTTACCTTTGGCCAGTGACCAGAAGTCTGGTAGTTGTCGGGTGTGAAACTAATCCCTTTCTCCCCCATGGGTTCCGCCAATCTCCGGTTTCCGCGACCTTTCCTCCAAAAGCAAAATCCTAGCAGCTGTAGTAGTCCCTGAGAAATATACCAGCCTCAATGTGCTCGTTCGATCAGGAAAGCGGCGCATCCTGTCCGAGAAATGCCCGTGGGTGCTTCCCCACAACCAAAACCCTCACCCACCCACCATTACAATCAGAGGGCTTGTTTATCCTACCCGTCCTGCCTCCTCTTCGTTAAGGTTCCCGCAATAATGGCGGAAGGAAAGAAGAAAGGGAGCCCATCGGTCATATGGCTGATTTTGCTCGGGTGCTCGATCGGGGCGATTTGGAAAAATGAGCACCGCTTTGACTACTATCAAGAGGCGAAAGCCACCGAGCCTGCAGAAGCAGTCGGCGACCTGACCGCCGACCACTTATTTTCCTACACGGGGAGCATGGATCAAGACGTCACCTGGAAAGGGAGCTATGTGCAGTACCTTAAAGGGTTTCTTGAAGTCTCCCGCTCGGCGGAGATCTATGCCTGGCATCGCAACGAAGATGAAGATGGCGTTAGCTGGAGCAAGAAATGGATGTCCGTCCTTCAGAAAAACAGTCGAAATAGAGATTTCAAAAAGCTCCTGACATCCTTCAGATTTCGCCCAAAAACTTATCAAGTCGCCGAACTAAAAATCGCCTCCAAACAGATTCAATTTGTCGATAAGAAGGAGGAAATTCTCCCCTCCAGTCTCCAGCTCTCGAAAAAGGGCATGGACGAGAAACTTGCGACGCGAGGAAAGTATTTCTACCTGGCTAAAGGCGGAAAAAACCAACTCGGCGACGAACGTCTGTCCTACCGTGGCCTCCCGGTTCCGGAGACTGCGACCTACTTTGGAAAATGGGGCGACGGCATCGCGGTGGCCCATCAGGCCGAGAGGAAATCAGGCTTTATCTCCAGCATCATCAGAGACATAGGCATCCTTCATCACCTCGTGCCGGGAGAGCGGAAAATCGCTCTTGATTCGATCAAAGCGAATTTGGCACGCCTAAAGAATATTGTTCGCATCGCCGGCATCGCAGTCGCCACGATTGGGGGCGGAATCTTTTTATCCGGCCTTACCCGCTTCCTCATCTTCATCCCTTTGATCGGCCCTCTCGTCAATCGATTCTCTTATTGGCTTGGAATGCTTCTCGGCTTCCTCCTGAGCCTCATTACTTTAGTAATCGCTTTCCTGACCAGCCAACCGCTGATCCTCGCCCTCTTTATTCTCACCCTTGGAGCCGGACTATTTTCCCTATGGAAAAATGCCAAGCGGAAGCGCGCACATGTTCAAATGCAGCTCTTCAAAACCCTTGGCCATTCTCCTTCACAAAACGAATTAGAAGAACTGGAATTTATCAAACTCCGGCAGCTGATAGCCGAGGATGGTGAAATCACCGCGTCCGAACAAAAAATGCTCAATAAGTGGACCAAGCGCCATCGCTGGAGTTCGGCAAAAGTCGTCGAACTGACTCAACAGGCCCGGGAGGAACTCTCCAAGACGAGCAAGCGGGAGAACCTGGAATCACTCATTCAATTCTCACTTGCTGATGGTCGTATCAACCGGGCCGAGATGAAGAGCCTGGAGCACGTCGCCAGGAAAATCGGGGTTCGGGGGCCGGAGCTGTCAACGATGATCCTCCGGCTCCAAAGAGACTGATCAACCCCCTTTCTCCCCCATGTATTCGGCCATATTCGTTCTTCACGGACTTTCCTCTAAAAGCAAATTCCTAGCAGTATTCCT
>DIHU01000245.1 GCA_002420315.1 Akkermansiaceae bacterium UBA5688 | reverse complement strand
TTTTGAAGTCAATTTCCTTTGTTGCGCATTCTGGAGTCGAGCCCCACGACTGCACGATGATTTACTTGGCCGAGTGGCCGCGATCACACTTGTCGACCAGCAAAGGTCCTACTACTACTGACTACTGCTAGGAATTTGCTTTTGGAGGAAAGGGCCGGAAACCGGAGATTGGCGGAACCCATGGGGGAGGAAGGGGGTTTTCTTGTGACTAGCCGGCGTATTCACAAAGGTTAAGCCAGACCGCTAGACTGTTGTTGATGTGTTTCCCCTGATGCATGACAAGATAGAGCTTTCGACTTAGATCTTTGTTAGGGGCATTGAGTTTTACCAGTTCGCCTCGTCCGAAATCTTCCTTCAAGGATAATCGTGATAAGCAACCGATACCTATATTTTGTTTTACTGCCTGCTTAATTGCCTCGGTCCCTCGAAGTTCCAGAGGAATATTCATTTTTGGGAGAAGGCCATACATCGCACGCTCAAAGGTTTGGCGTGTTCCAGATCCTTGCTCTCTCAAAATCCAATCGGCCTTGAGAAGGTCTTTGTCGCTGATCGTTTTTTTTGATGCAAGGGGGTGTTTTATGCTGCAAAACAGATTAAGTTCGTCATCACGCCAGGGAATAATATTGAGTTGTGGGTGGTGAACGTCTCCTTCAATCATACCCATATCTAACTCATAGTTGAGTACTTTTTCGACGACCTGTTCTGTGTTGTAAATTTCGAGTGAGATCGGTGCTCCTTCGCATTTTTTCATGTATTTGGATATCAACTCTACTGCAAGATGATTGGCTACAGTCAGAGTGGCGCCGATGTTTAGCTGGCTGACCGCCTCCGAATGAAGAAGGCTTTGTTCCAGTTCGTATGCTTGTGCCATCAGGCTTTCCGCTCTCGCCCTTAACTGATTGCCTTTTTCGTTCAGGTGAAGCCGTTTGCCAGTACGATCAAAAAGAAGAATGCCGAACTGATCTTCTAAGTCCTTTAAGGCGCTACTAGCCGCACTTTGCGACATCTGCAAACGCTTGGCAGCCCGAGTCAAATTGCCCGCTTTGGCGATGGCTAGAAAAACCTCAAGCTGGCGTAGGGTAAAGTCCATTGGTAGTGGTAACCTAGGTGAGGCTTTGGTATCTTTTCACTATAATTCTTTTTATTCAGACTACTGATTTTGGGAACGCGAATGAGGGTATTATTGCACTAGTCCCAGAAATCAGTGGCACTGCTCTTGATCTCTTCTACAACGCCGGCACGGATAACGAAATCGCCGAATTCCTCATTCTTGGTTCTTTCCATCGACCAGCGCTCGATCAGCCTATCGAGTTCTGTTAAGATTTCTGCGGTAGTGGCATTCTCTAGATGTTGTTTGGGGACGCGAGTTCCCGCACGATTACCTCCGAGATACATATTGTAGCGTCCAGGCGCTTTACCCACGAGTCCAAGCTCAGCTAGCATTGCCCGACCGCAACCATTTGGGCATCCGGCTATACGAGTGATGATATATTCGCTCTCTATCTTATGTTTTTTGAGCATGCTCTCGATCTCGTCGACGAAGGTGGGTAGGTATCTCTCAGCTTCTGCCATGGCAAGAGGGCAGGTAGGAAAAGAGACGCAAGCCATAGCTCGCTGGCGTTGCTCGGTTGTGTCAGCTATCAAGCCGTGAGCTTTTGCGATGTCTTCGATTGCTGCTTTGTCTTCTTCTGCAGTACCTGCAACAATGAGGTTCTGATTTGCGGTAAGACGGAAATCGCCTTTGTGGATGCGAGCAATTTCAGCTGCTCCTTCTTTCTTTTTGCCTAGAAGACGACCGTTTTCGATAAACAAGGTAAGGTGGTGAAGGCCTTCCTCTCCTTTTATCCAGCCAATGCGATCACCTCGCTCTGTCAGCTCGTATGGTCGCATGGCTTCGAAGTCGTATTCCATCCGGCGCTCGACTTCTGATTTGAATGTTTCCAAGCCGACACGTGCGATTGTGTAGCGAGTCTTTGCGTTAGTTCTATCAACTCGGTTGCCCCAATCTCTCTGCACGGAGACGATGGCTTCTGCGCAATCAAGTAACTTGTCTACTGCTATGTATCCAAGATCGTGGGCTGTGGTTGGGAAGGTAGTTTTCATTCCATGGGTGAAAGAAAGTCCTCCTCCAACCACTGCATTAAATCCAATCAGCTTTTTTCCGGTTTTGTCCGCGATTGCAACAAAGTTCATGTCATTCGCGTGCATGTCTACATCATTGTGTGGCGGAATAATAACGGTTGTTTTGAACTTTCTTGGCAGGTAGGTCTTACCGAGAATGGGCTCGTTATCTTCTACTCTATCTTCGGTTGAGAACTGTTTTTCTTTGTCCAGCCAGATCTCTGCATAGGCACGGGTCTTAGGTAGGAGATGTTCTGAAAGTTTCTTTGCCCATTCATAAGCCTCTTTTTGTAACTGAGACTCTACGGGATTGGAGGTGCAGAGCACATTGCGGTTTACGTCTCCCGCCGTGGCAAGCGAATCAAGACCTAGCTGATTTAACCATTGGTGCATAGGCTTTACGTTTTCCTTTAAGACGCCGTGGAACTGAAAGGTTTGGCGGTTGGTGATACGGATACTTCCATAGTCGGTGCTTTCGGTGGCAAATTTATCGATGCCGAGCCATTGTTCGGGACTGATGATACCTCCTGG
>DIHU01000151.1:5205-5828 GCA_002420315.1 Akkermansiaceae bacterium UBA5688 | reverse complement strand
TGAATCTTACGATAGAGGTCAGAGCGAATGTCAAAAATCACCCGTTGCTCAAAGTGGTTGTTCAGTATGATTCGGGCGCAATTGAGAGCATCCTTCAGAAAAAAGCTCAGCAGGCCGACCAAGACCCAGGGGACAAAGATATCAAATTGTCGATTCGGAATGATTTCTCCGGTGATGTGCTTAGTGACGAGCGGGAATACAATAACTGAAGCCGCCATGATGGAGGCGCACAGAAACTGGGATCCCCCGAGAAGGGGGTATCTTCTTAAATAACCAATAACTCGTAGGACGCTCGACACGACGGCAAATTGTCTTCTTCCCCCGCAGATGCAAGCGATAGAGTGTAAAAGACGAGCGCTTCTTAAGAATAATTCATTTTTCGGTGAATTTTCTGATTGCCGGATGCCCGTCAAGACCGGTAGCTTATTTCAAACACCACCTCACGACAAATATCCCATGGTAAATACTTTAGGTATCCTGACAGCAATCGTACTCGCATTCTCTGCTTTTGTAGCCCTGAAGAATAAAGAGCTCTTTGAAAAGGCAGTTATCGACACTGAACAACAGAAAACAGATAAAAAAAGCCTCACGAGCACCTATAACGGTCTGGTTGAAGATATAAA
>DIHU01000151.1:0-4834 GCA_002420315.1 Akkermansiaceae bacterium UBA5688 | reverse complement strand
CCGAGGTTAAAAAGCAAACTGAAGCGAACGGAGCAGTTGAGTCTCAGATTAAAACTAATGAAACCGAGCTAGCTTCGACGAAGGCTGAGGTGGCCGACGCTCAGGGGAAACTGAAGGAGCTAGGTGACCTTGAGGAGCTTGCCCCAAAGATCGAGCGTCTTCAGGCCTCTATTGCTGAACTGAAAGAACAGGTCGCAACTTTAAATACGGAAATCGAGCGCCTTCGCGGCGAGAAGTCTAGCACCAGCCAAGTTTTAGTTGCTGCGAAAACTAAGCAGAGCCAGATCACTTCCGGTCAGTCTTTCCCAACCATGAAGACCACGATCCGATCAATTGACCGTCGTCTTGGAATTGTTACCCTTGCGGCGGGCATTCGCTCTGGTGTTATTGGGGGTTCCAGAGTTGCCGTCATCCGTGCGGGAGAGAAAATTGCGGAACTCAACGTCAAGGCTGTCTCCGCCAATTTGGCCACAGCAGATGTTGTTCAAAGTTCCCTTCAAGAAGGTGTAGATGTAGCACCAGGGGATATCGTGATTCCAGTCGAATCCGCATCAAGTGCTAATTAGGCTTAACCAACAAAATTTAACAAAACACACAACCTACGAAGTTCGTATCTTATGAAATTAATTTCTTACGCCCTCGCAATTCTCGCTATCGCTGCGGCTGGTTTCACTGGCTGGACTGCCAAAGACAACTACTCTAAAAAAGTCGCTGAACAAGACGGTTTGATTCAAGAGAATAAAAACCTAACTAAAAATAATAAAGAAAAAGGAGGGGAAAAAACAGCTGCTGAATCGGCTAAGGATCTGGCTCTAGACGAGGAGTCGAAGGCCAAAGCCGAACTTGAAGCAGGCAAGTCAAAGGCAACTGAGCTAGCTAACACGCTTGATTCAATTAGTGGAGATCTCGAAGTTGCCGCAGCTGAAAAGAAAAAGATCGATGCCTCGATGGAAGCGCTCCGTGGTAAGTTTCCTGGGATCGAACTTGAAGAAGTTCCCAGTGTTGTGAAAGACATGGAGACTAGTCAAAAGAAGCTGGTTGGCGAAGAACAAGATGCGAGTCTCGTCAAAAAGCGCCTCGAGGAAGACATTGCAAAGAATCTTGCTGAAAGCAGCCGTATCGTTGAGAAGATCAATCAGAGTATCAAACGTGTCGAAGGAAATACCTTTCAAGCGACTATCGTAGCTGTTGACAATGACTGGAATTTCGTAGTGATTGGAGCAGGTGAGAAGTCTGGTCTCACTGGTGAGTCTAGACTCCTGATTCAACGCGACGGTCGGCTTCTTGGTAAACTTCTCATCTCGAAGCTCGAGCCAAACACTGCTGTTGCTGATGTCGAGCCAGGGAGCCTCAGGAATGGCGTTGTTCTTCAAGCTGGAGATCAGGTCATCCTCGAAAGTGTTAGCGCCAACTAACCTAGAGATTATTCCTAAGATTTCGAAAGGTGGCTCTTGTTGAGCCGCCTTTTTTTGTGTCCCAAAAAAAGTTTAAGATTGAATGCGCTTACGATTGACGAAGGTCAATTGAGGTGTTCATATCCCGCCCGTTCAATCGAGCGCCGGACCGGTGGCTGAGTGGTTGAAAGCGCTCCCCTGCTAAGGGAGTATACGTCAAAAGCGTATCGAGGGTTCGAATCCCTCCCGGTCCGCCATTTTCTTAAAGCCCTTTAGCTCAGTGAGTTGAAGGGTTTTTCTTTGGTGGATTAAGGACGAGTGATACACAAAGTGATACACCGCCGTGTAAGGTTTGAAGAGGTTTCATAAGCTTTCGTGATGACATCGTATCGATAGTGTTTGTTTTCGAGCAGCATCAGTCACACCCTTGTTTTGGGGTTCTAGTCAACCTTAAGTTGTCTTCATGGAAGACAAGAAGCAAACGGATAAGAAGAAGGGAAAGAACTACGGCCAATCTTATTCCATGGAGGGATCTGGGAGTATCGATGCTCTCAAATCTACAATGGAACATCTTCACTGGTATGAGGGACAATTGGCCCTGAGGAAGGAGGAGAAACCAGGGACAGCTGCCTTAGCCGCTATCGCTGCGTCTATCTGTAGCAGTCCAATTTCAAATCCAAACCCTGTCCAGGCGGTTGATTTGGCGTGGGAGCTTTGGTCTGCGGCTCGCCACAAGTTACAAGTAGAATTAGAGCCAGATGATCAAGAACAAATAGAAAGTCGATTAAAGGAATTAGGTCGGGATTGGAGAGTGGCCTTTTGGCCTACACAAAACGATGGCTCTAACAAGGTGAAGATGGAATTCACTCCCTTTCTTGCCCTATTTTTACCCATAGAAGATAAGAAATATCGGAGGAGATACTTTGCTGAATATTTGAAGCAAAATCCTGAAGGTGATCCTAGACCCGACTTAGAGGTGGAAAAGCTGATTGCACGGTATATGGGTCGTGGTTTGACTCACGAAGATTATCGTGAACATCGAGTTCCTCTCGTTAGATGGTGGATGAATCACGAAAGGTTTAACCCGCTGAAATTTCCTAAAGGCTCTATCGGTCGTATCCAACTTGATAGTTTGCTGAAGAAAACAACAGAGAATGAAAAAAATGAGGAGGGAGAGGGGTAGGAGGTTGTTCTTTTTGAGAATGTCAGGGGTAGGAGGTAGTTCAGTGTTCTAGGAAACGTTTTTCTGAGAATATTGGCTCACATGCATAACTTAATTAGTGCATGTGGCAATAACGCCTCAGACAAAAGCGATACGTCAACCGTTAGCCCTGAGTGGCTCCGAGTTGAGCAAGTAAGAGCCCTTTATGGGCTCTCAAGAAGTAAGGTCTTTGAGCTGATCCGCGAGGGTCAGGTTGTAGCTGCTTCTTTGTCATCTCCTGGGAAATCCCGAGGAGTCCGCCTGATAAGCCGGGAGTCACTCGATGAGTTGATCTCTGCTTCAATAACAACATCTAACAAGGAGGGCCAAGAATGAAGAAGGACCCACAAGCTATTCTTCAGGCTCTAGGTCGTGAAGCTGTCTTACTGCCAATCAGAGAAGGCACCAAAGCAACCTGTATTCAAGGCTGGCCCGATAAGGTCTTTGCAGATACTCAGCGCCCCGAATATCAGAGCCATCTGAAACTCTCGGCTGCAATTGCAGTGTCGCTTGGAGCTCCATCTGGCGGCATCTGCTCAATTGATTTTGACGATGAACAGGCACTCGACGACTTCCTAAACATCAATCCTCGATTGTTCAGCTCCCTGCAAACCAGAGGTAAGCGAGGAGCGAATATATGGATAAACATATATGATAAAATTATCCCGAATTCGTTTCACTTTTTGAGTGCTCAGAGCGAGCCCATTGGTGAGTGGAGAGCTGATCGGTCGTATACTATCATCGCCGGTAAGCACCCAGATGGTCAGGACTACAAGACAATCGTTGATGCGGCTCCAAAAGGGACGTTTTTCGATGATATCCTTTGGCCAGCTGAGTGGTTCGGCACTCCAAATCGGCCTCGTGGTAAAACTGAAGAGGGGAAAAATAGAAATAATATTCAGAGGAAGAGTTTCTCGGCCGCTCAGGGAGACTTTGCGCATCTTAAAGAGCTCTACCGGATCGACGATGCGTGGGAAGACTTAGGACTAAAGGGTGAGCCTAGTGCGTCATGTTGCAGTCCACTCCGCGATGACTTAAACCCAAGCTTCTCGGTGTTTGACGCAGGGCGCCGATGGAAAGATCACGGAACAGGATCATATGGCGATGTCATTGATTTCGTTTCGCAATGCCTAGATGTTACGCTTGGTGATGCGCTTGAATGGATTAAAACTTCGCTCAATCAGCGCATAAATCCATTTAGTCAGGAGGAAGGCGATGAGTGAACAGCCGTATCCTTGGGATGTCCTTTCAGGTGCCCAAATGTGGGTTCCCGATGGGCACGCGATTAGAGCTCTTGATCCACCAACGATTATCGAAGGTATGCTCAGACAAGGCGAGGTGGTCACCGTGATCGGGGGTGCTAAGACCAACAAAACATGGTTCTCAATGGCTATGGCGTGTGCAGTAGCCAGTGGTAATCAGTTTATCGGAAAGGAAGTCACTCAGGCCCCTGTGTGCTACCTCGATTACGAACTGAAATTGAATATGTTTAGAAAGAGGCTTTCAATTGTTTCTCCTAGTCCTCCTAAAAGCTTCGACTTTCAGTGTCTAAGAGGGAAACAAAGACTCCCGAAGATCCAAGAGCTCGAGACGTTGATTATTAATAATAAATACAAACTTTTGGTAATCGACTCTCTGTATTGCACCAGCTGGGTCTCAGAGGAAAACTCTAATGATCACACCTCGAAAGACCTTAGAGCTCTCCAAGAGATTGCTGAGACAACCAGTGTGGCTATTGTCGTTGTTGATCATACAGCCAAAGGAAGTGGAAAAGATCGGGCAGTCGTCGATGCGGCTCGAGGTGCCAGTGCGAAGGCTGGGTTCTTTGACTCGATGTTTCTCCTGAGGCAAAAAGAAAAGGCTCCAGAAGGACAACAACAAGTCACTGTCGATATGGTGCTCAGAGACTGGCCGAGTCCAAAGGGGACCCCGATTCTGAACTTTGATTTCTCTGGCTATCAGTTGAAGATCGAGGTTGTCGGAGAGGCTGCCAAGGGAGATCAAAATGGCTATAGGCAGAAGATCTTGGATACGCTGAATGACGCTAAGAGTGCCGGCGTATCGTATCGAGAGCTTGAAGATGACTTTGAGATCGCTGAGTCAAACGCTAGGCGAATTCTCAATCGAATGCTCAAAGAGAATCTCGTTGAAGAGTTCAAGAAGCCTGGAGAGCATGCTCAGAGGAAATTCTTTCGTCTCAAAGAAGTCCTATAAACCCCCTCACCACCTATAGAAGTAA
>DIHU01000012.1 GCA_002420315.1 Akkermansiaceae bacterium UBA5688 | reverse complement strand
CGTAGCAGGTGAAAAAATTGTGGGGCAAGCGGTTATTGAACATTTTGGAATCGGTGAGGTTTTCGTGATAGCTGGGCAATCAGACTCGGCGAATTATGGGGAGGAAAAACAAAAGATAAACATTCAAAAAGTCTCTACTTTTGATGGGAAGGCTTGGCGGATTGCTGATGATCCGCAGCCGGGTGCTAGTGGTCGCGGAGGAAGTTTTATTCCGCCATTTGCCAACGAGTTGGTTAAGAAATTCAATGTTCCCGTGGGAATTGTTTCAACTGGGGTTGGTGCGACGAGTGTGCGTGAATGGTTGCCGGAAGGAGAGCGGTTCCCGAATCCTCCCACCATCATGAATAAGGTTGTCTCTCACCCTCAGGGTGGCTGGATGAGCAAAGGTGAGGTTTACCGCAATCTGATCTCAAGAGTACAGTTTTTGGGCCGATACGGTTTTCGAGCAGTGTTGTGGCATCAGGGCGAATCGGATGCTAATCAAAAGGACGAAAGTAGGACCTTATCAGGTAAATTGTATGAGGACTACCTTGGGAAGCTAATCAAAGCGACCCGGAAGGATCTGAATTGGGAGTGTCCTTGGTTTGTGGCTCAGGCCAGTTATCATACACCTGAAGATCCCGGATCAGAGGATATTCGTTCGGCGCAACGGGCTCTTTGGAAATCAGGCCTTGCCCTAGAGGGTCCGGATACTGATTCGCTGACGGGAAAGAATCGCGATCATGATGGTAAAGGAGTGCATTTCAGCGGGAAGGGTTTACGGGCTCACGGAAGAGCTTGGGCTGATAAGGTAGAGCCTTGGTTGTCACAGGAGCTTCAGGAAAAGAAGGCCTTGGTTTTTGTCCTTGCAGGTCAATCAAACATGCAGGGTCAGGGTGTAGTTTCAATGGACCATGAGAAGTATTACAATGCCGGAAAGGGAAACTTGGTGTGGTCGATGGAAAATTCACAGAGTAGAGACAAGATGAAACATCTTCGGGATGAACAAGGTGAGTGGGTTGGACCCCCGAACGTAAGAATCAGATATAAGCAGAAAGATGAAGTCCGGAGTGGCCCGCTAACCGTCGGATATACAGGATATGGTGGCTCTAGTCATATTGGGCCCGAATTACAGTTCGGCCATGTGGTTGGGGAACATTTTCAAGATCGCGAAGTTCATCTCATCAAAACCGCATGGGGAGGGAAGAGTCTCTTCAAGGATTTTCGACCACCAAGTTCGAAGGGAGAGACTGGTGAGTATTATACCAAGATGGTTGAAGAGATTCGAGCGGGCCTTGATGATTTTTCTTCCAATGCTTATGAACTTGGGGGATTTATCTGGATGCAGGGCTGGAACGATATGGTCTCGCAAGAGGCAACGGCAGAGTATGCCAAAAATCTCGTTAACTTTGTTGCAGATCTAAGGAAGGAATTTTCAGTCAAGAACCTACCTGTCATTGTCGGCGAACTTGGGAATGGAGGAGAAGCTAAGCCAGGTTCTGGAATGGCTAAATTTCGTAAAGCGCAAAATGACGGAGTTAAAAAAATCGAGCAAGCTTGGTTTGTAAGCACTAAGGAATTTGCGCGTCCACCAGAACTCTCGCCGAACATCGGCCATGGCCACCATTGGTATGGGAATGCCGAGAGTTATTTTTTGATTGGTGATGCTTTGGGACGCGAAATGATCAGGGCGCTGAATCGTTAGGGTTTGCCTTGCTCATCTTGCTTCAGTGGACAAGGTCTTAACGATGAAACCCTATGTGAAGCTTGCGGAGTCCACGATGCCTGACGGCACGATCTATTCGCTCCACAAGCATGACGGGAAAATTTATCTTAAGTATAACGGTTTCGAGTTGATGAGCACTGCACTCACTTACTCCGAACAAATCCTAGCTGATTACGGGTGCCAAGCTTTGAAAGAGGGGAAGGCATCGAGGCCCTCTCATCCTAAAGTTTTGATCGGCGGGCTTGGCTTGGGTTTCACATTGAAGCGAACTTTGGAGTTGGTAGGAAGCCCTGCAACAGTTGATGTTGCAGAGTTGATGCCTCCGCTGATTGATTGGAATCGGACTTACCTTGTCGAGCACAACGGGCCACTCTTGGAAGATCCTCGGACTCACATTATGCAGGGCGATCTTTACAACATCATTTCTGACACGAATCCGGCTTCTTACGATTCACTCCTCCTTGATATCGACAACACCCCGGATGATCTCATCACATCTGGTAACTCACGCCTCTACTCATCTGGGTTCCTTGATAAATTGCGTAATGTTCTTACCGAGAAAGGATGTCTTTCTTACTGGCTGTCCGAGCCCGCTCCTCGATTTAAGAAGCTTTTGATCAAGGCTGGTTTTGAGGTCGAGGAATTTGCCTCCAAGCCTCACGAAAAGTCAAAGAGATCCCGTCATTGTATCTTGCTAGCCCGAAAGCGCCGGTAATCTTGCATTTTCCTGAGAATAGGATTTCTTCCCGATAATCTAATCAAAACAAAAATGTTAACTTGGAACGATATTGTTAAGTTTGCGACGGATGGAAATCCTGATCCCGATTTTGAAGTTCGGAAGTCGGAAGACGAATGGCGCAACCAACTTACGCCGGAGCAATTTCACGTCACTCGCCAACACGGAACTGAACGCCCTTTCAGCTCCGGAATGTGTGAATTATTTGAGCCAGGTAAGTATGCTTGTGTTTGCTGTGGTGCCTTATTATTTGATGCTGGTGAGAAGTTTGACAGTGGAACTGGTTGGCCTTCTTTTACGCAACCTGCGCAGGAAAACGCGATCTCCTATCATGGAGACAATACGATGGGAATGACGCGTATCGAAACTCTGTGTAATACCTGTGGCGCGCATCTTGGGCATGTTTTTCCAGATGGTCCGTCGCCAAGTGGTCTTCGTTACTGCATGAATGCGGTTGCTCTTAAAAGGATTGAAGAGACTGATGCGGTCGCCACTTTTGGTGGTGGATGCTATTGGTGTACTGAGGCCGTTTTCCGGGGTGTGAAAGGCGTGAGCGCGGTAAGGAGTGGTTTCAGTGACGGCGAGGTAGCGAATCCCACTTACAAAGAGGTTTGCACTGGGGAGACAGGATACGCCGAAGTCGTTCAAATTAATTATGATCCTAAAGTAGTGAGCTACGAGGAACTCTTGCGTATTCATATGGGAACCCATGACCCGACTACCCTAAATGCTCAGGGTGCCGATATTGGAACCCAATACCGCAGCACTATTCTTTATCGGAGTGATCGGGAACGGCAGATCGCTGAAAATCTTTTGGAGGAAATTTCTGATACTTTTGAATCTGATATTGTAACAGTAGTAACGAACTTTGATCGATTTTATCCTGCGCCCGAAGATCATGATGACTATTATAATCGTAATCCAAACCAGGGATACTGTCAGGCGGTGATCTCTCCAAAAATTGCCAAATTTCGTAAGACTTTCCAATACCTTCTATCTAGCGGAAAGTGAGTCATTAGTTTGAATCTATTCTCGGTGACGTAAGATTTAGAGTCTTTGACTATTTGGGCTGGAGTAGCAGCGCAGGATAAACGCGATTTTGAATCGTAATTTACTTAAGCAAGATATCAGAAAAGCTAGAGCCGTCTCTTAAGCCACGTCGATAATATTCAGCTTGATCAATTGCTGGGTGGCAGTGCCGGGAAAATCGCGGTTCGCAGCCGGGGAAGCTGGGGAAGGGTGCAAGATCTTTCCGAGTTGGTGATGGTCATCCTTAACAGAGGCGAGTTGCTTTTCAGCGAAAGCTCCAACGCCAATAAGTTTTTCCGGCTTTAGGATTTCAATGATTCGGGCGAGCGATTCGCGGCAGGATTTTTCAACCGGCTCCATACAATCGTTTGGAAGTTTGTCCGGTGTGAGATTAGCTCCAGTATCTTTCATCCAAACAAGAGGACAGAAGTTTGCGACAAAGTGGTCTTCAAAAAAGGCTTCGGCTGAATCAAAGAGTTCGGAGAATAGACCCCAGAGACGACGGCCGGAAACCTCGGAGCGTTCGCAGTTAAAACCGGTGATTGGGCGCTTTGGGTGTTCGGGGTCGGGTTTTTCAACCGATCCGGAGATGCCCATCCAATCTCTGACGTGGGAGATCTCGCCAAAGGGGACACCGGTTTGTGCCATGCCATAAGGTCCGGGGTTCATGCCGAGGAAGAGAACCTTTTTGGTTCCGCTTCCGAAGTTTTTCAAGTAGTCGCAATGACGATCCCAAGCATATTCGAGTGGATTGTAAGTGTAAGCGACAGGATCCGGAAATTCCAGACCGCGCAGGTCTTTACGGAGATCATCAGCGGCGGTAATAAGAGAATGTTTGCTCATGAAGTGGGCGCTAGGAGTTCGGACCATTTTCCGACCATTTCATCGGCTTCGATTTCCTGGCAGTCGACGAGGACGACTTGATCGTCGCAGATTTCGTAAATGGCGTTTTGTCGGAACTGTTTGCCCAGCGTGATCGCTTCGACGCGGGAACATTTAACTCCGAAACCAGCCTCGGCGTGGTCTTCGCATTGGCTGGTGACCGGAAAGTGATTCCACTTTGATGCTTGGATGGCCTCGAGGAGAAGAGTGTTGTTTTTGTCGTTCTTTTCATCCGGCACAATCTCTCCAAATGGATTATGCGCGGTGATGATGAATAAGTGGTTGGGAAAACTCGTTCTCTCAAGATCAATGGTGAAGAGAGTTTTGTGATACTCTTCCTTCATTAGACCGAGTGTTTCCTAAGGTCCAAAAGATCGACGAATTCGAGGGCCACAACCGAGGTGGCATTAAGATCGACTTTTGGGGCACAGCCGTGGTCGAAGGCTTCTTTCCAGCGGAGAACGCAAAGACACCATTGATCGCCAGCTTTGAGGCCGGGGAAGGAGAATTCAGGTCGTGCAGTCATGAGGTCATTTCCCTGCTCGCGGCTAAATTCTAGAAATTCCTGTGTCATCACTGCGCAAACACAATGAAGGCCGCGATCACCTGCGCCAGTTCGGCAGCAACCATCACGAAAGAAGCCGGTCATTGGATTGGTTGAACAGTTTGCAAGTTCTTCTCCGAGGACGTTGAGGTGTGACATAGGATGAGTTTGGAACGAGTGTTGCCATCTGGCAAGCAGAGTGAATTCGATATTGGCTGGCTAGGAGGATGCCTTCGAGACTATAAGCTAAAAATGCAGAATTTATTTCAGACAATGTTGATTGGTTTAGCCGTTCTGACATCTCAGGCAGATGTGGTTGTCGTTAATGAAATTACACCCTCAAAGGCAGAGTCGGCATGGCTTGAAATCGATTGGGAAACCGACCTTTGGGAAGCTCGAAAAGAGGCCGCGCGGACGGATAAACCTATTTACCTTTGGGAGATGGATGGGCATCCGCTCGGCTGTGTTTGAAACAACGGGGTGGCCGACAGGTTGTTGGTTTTTGCAAATGCCGAGGTGAAGAAGCTTCTTAAGGAAGAGTTTGTTACGGTAGCTGCTGATGATTGGTATCAGCGACGGCGAAAGGATAAAGTGGGAGAGTTTTTTGCTAAGGTGGTGGATCAAAGTCCACGAAAAGGTGTCCATACTAAGCAAGGGCATTACATTTTTACGGCGACCGGAAAGTTGCTGGGTTTTAACAACAATCGAGGACCTGAAAAACGTTTAGCGATGATCAAGGATGCGCTATCAGAGTGGGATAAGCTTCCCAAAGGCGTAAGAAAGGTTGATGTCCCAGAGCATGGGAAGAACGATCAGGGGTTCTATCGTGAGTTACCCAAAGGAGGGCAGATTGTGAAAGTTTACACCCGGTGTTTGGAGGAAAGAAGTGGGCGCTTACAAAAACTTGCTGACAATAAGATCGGAAATCTATCAGCGGTGGACCACCTCTGGCTGCAGCATTTGGAAGTGAGGCAACTCGGGAATCTGATCGTCTCTGGTGGTGGACCGATTTCGAATGCGGTTTCTCTTCGAATTGCGAAGTTTCACCTTCGTGACAACACGAGGGGAGAACCTCGTGATTGGAAAACGAATGAAATTAAAGAATGGTCGTTGAAGGTCGATGGACAAGGAAAAGTGAGTGGAAATTTTCTTATCGGCTCGGCTGATGGGCAAATGGGCTATCAGGGCAAAATCGAAGGGATGATTTTAGTGGACAAGGGGCGTCTGGCCAAGTTCGACCTTTTGGTGCTTGGAAAGCATTGGGGGAATAGCAGATACACTCAAGGTGCTCGACCTGGGAAAGCCCCGATGGGGCAGGTCTTCCGCTTATCGGATGGAAAGAGAGCGAGTGACCGAATTCCACCGCAAGGGATTCGGTGGGCTCCCGGATATTGGAATCCGGCAACCTAGATTATTTATTGGGCAAATTGAGAATTTTGGAGAGTCCCCCAGAAAGTTAAGTCTTCAAGTAGAGCTGAGCTCTTCTTCTAACTTCTCAATTTGGGTACTTAGATCTTCCCATTTCGAGTAGGCGTTCTCGAGCTTTTCGGAAATGGCCTCATAGGCTTTGGTGGTTTCGCGAAGCTTTTCAGGATCACCCATGACTTCAGGTGATGCAAGGTGAGTGGTGAGCGTTGCTTGCGCAGATTCTAGTTCGGCAATAGTTTTTTCGACGGAGGTGAATTCGTTCTGCAGAGGCTTGAGAACTTTATTGCGCCTTTCACGGATAGAGGCGTCACGCTTGCGACGTTCTTTTGAGGAAAGTTGAGGTTGGTTCGGAGTTGATTGAGTTGGTTTAGCGGAGGAATGCACGACGGGGCGTGTTGTAGCGCTTTCCTCAGCTTCGATTTTATCGAGGTAGTAGGTGAGATTTCCCGCAAACATGCGTGGGTCGTGACCTTGGCGGAATTCCATTGTTTTTTGAACGATGGGATCGAGGAAATCTCGGTTGTGGGATACGATGAGGAGGGTGCCTGGGTAATCGATAAGAGCCTTTTGTAGAATGTCCTGCGACTGCATGTCGAGGTGGTTTGTCGGTTCGTCGAGAATCAGGAAGTTCGCGGGGCGGACGAGCATGCGGACCAGAGCGACCCGTGAACGTTCGCCGCCAGAAAGGATGCCGATTTTTTTGAAAACGTCGTCACCTTTGAAAAGGAAGCAGCCGAGAACGTCACGAGCAGACATGTTAGAGCCACGTGTTTGGATTCGTTCGACTGTTTCTAAAACTGTCAGGGTGGGGTCAAGTTCGTCAGCGTGGTTTTGATTGAAGAAGGAAGGAAGAGTTTTGGGCCCAAGGTTTTGGTCGCCTGAGAAGGGTGCTTCCTCGCCGGTGATCATACGACAAAAGGTCGATTTTCCGGCGCCATTTGGCCCAACAATGGCAATTTTCTCCCCCCGAGTGACCTCAAGATCAAGGTCGCGGAAGACGTTGAGGTCGCCATATTGTTGTGCGGCATTTTCGATCTTAGCGACAAGGTGAGTGGAAGCCGGGGGATCTGGAAAGCGGAAAGACATTACCGAGTCTTCGGCGTCGACTTCAATGCGCTCGATCTTAGCGAGCTGCTTAATACGAGATTGGACTTGCGATGCTTTGTTGGCTTGGGCACGGAAGCGGTTGATGAACTGTTCTGTTTTGGCGATTTCGCGATCTTGATTTACTTTTTGTTTGCGGAGGTTGTCTTGACGCTCCTTGAGCTGAGTTTCGTAGGATGAGTAGTTTCCCGTAAACTCCTCGGCGCGGCCGTGGTGGAAGGCGATCGTACGGGTGGTGAGACCATCCATCATGGAGCGGTCGTGAGAGATGAGGATGATTGCGCCTTTGTAGCTGTGGAGGTAGGACTCCATAAAGCGCTGAGCTTTAATGTCGAGGTGGTTGGTTGGTTCGTCGAGAAGAAGGACTTCAGGTTCGGCAAGAAAGAGTTTAGCCATGGCAATACGCATTTGCCAGCCACCAGAGAATTCACCGCAGTCGCGAGCCAAGTCATCGTGCTTGAAACCGAGACCAGTCAGAACTGCTTGAATTTTTGGCCTCATACGTGAGGGGTCATGGCCATCAAGTCGGAGTTCGAGTTCTCCGATCTTGTTGAGAAGATCGGAGAAGGGAGCCGACCGAGGATCAAGTTTCTCGAGCTCCGTGGAGTAACTCTTGATATCTTCCTGAATGGCCTTGGTTTCGGCAAAGGCGGATTCAACTTCCTCATAAAGTGAGATGCCCCTAATGTGGATCCCTTCTTGGGGAAGATAACCGATCCGGTGGTGCTTTGGTTTGGTGATTTCGCCGGCGTTGGCTTCTAAGACACCACCTATACACTTCATGAGGGTGGATTTCCCGGCTCCATTGTGCCCTGCGAAGGCGATGCGCTCCTTTTCTCCGATAGAGAAGGTGAGGTCTTTGAAGATCACACGGGGTCCGAATTCCACGCGAAGGTTTTTGACAGCGAGCACGTGGGAGGGTTAGTCGAGTCGGGCGGAATTTTGAATCAAAAAGCGACGAGGAAATTTACCTGGAAAGCTGCAGATTGATTTAGAAGGAGAGAAACACTCTTAAAGGAGTTATCAGCAATGAGCTTTATCGGAGGGGTGGGGGAACGAAAGGCCGTTGGATTTGTCTGTTAGACATTTTCTTGGGGGGATTGAGCGTTCTGCTTTTGCCGTTATTGAGAAGGTTTTAAGCTCTTTTACTTAGCTGGCTGGATCGTCATTTTTCGGAACTTGACCCAGCCTGCGTGGCCTTCGGCGCCATAGGTTTGAATGGCGAAGTGGCCCGGGGCGAGGTGCTTTGCGAGGCGCTGGGCATCTTGGTAATCAACGACTTTTTGCCTATTGAGCCAGACTTGGATATGAGGGCCGAGAGCTTTTATTCGCAGTGAATTCCAGACTTTGGGTTTACGAAATTCATCTTTGGCGTCGCCCTTGTCCAGCCAATCATTAAGATAGAGGCCCACAGGTTCATCAGCCGCACCTCGTCCTATGTTAACTTGAAGTCGATCGCCTTTTTGTTCCGAATGATAGCGGAGATAGATACCACTGTTATATTTCCCGTGTTCATCAATTTTGAATTCTAGACTGAGATCGAAGTCCTGATATTCCGCTTTAGAAATCAGGAGACCAGAGCGCTTGGGGTCGCCATCCTGACCACCAGTGAGGGTGCCATCTTGGTAAGACCACTTAGCGCTCCCTTTAGCGGTCCAATCATCTAGGGAATCAGAGGGAAATAGCGAGAGCTCTTCAGAGTGAAGAATGGAACTTGAAAAGATGAAAATGAGAAGACGGATCATTGAAGTATTAAATTAGGGAGTAAGTCGTGAATTTGTTAATGAAATAGAGAGTGATTCTTGGCTGACGTAAGCTGGAAAGTTTTTGCATTAGGATGAAGGGCTTTAACAACGACTATGTTTATTCTTGCTCTGCCTTGGCGAGAACTTCGTTGAGAGTTACGAGTTTACCTTTTCTGCGTTTACTTTCATCGGCAGCTTCCATGAAAGCAAACAATTCAATGGTCTCGGTTGCTGACACGGGCGGTTGCTTAGTCTTGAAGAATTTTATGACCTCAGCAACCAAGGGGGCATAACCCTCATAGGCCCCCACTAGGACCTCTTCACCTTTCGAGTTCCGAGCGA
>DIHU01000021.1 GCA_002420315.1 Akkermansiaceae bacterium UBA5688 | reverse complement strand
GACATTGAATCTCTCTCCCTTCGCGACCTTCGCTCGGGAAACGTCACCTCCAAGCTCGATGAACTCCCAGATGGTTCGACCTGTATCGTCAACGCAAGCTCCCTAAAAGATCTCAACGTTCTCTCCCTTGCCCTTCTCAAAAGCAATCGCCGCTTCATTATCCGCTCCGCCGCTTCCTTCGTGCAGTCGCTCGCAGGAATTCCCTCTCGGCCACCACTTGAGCCATGGCAATTACAAGATCTCGAAACCAACCCAAATGGTGGCCTTATTATTATTGGCTCCGACACTCCAAAGGCTAACGACCAACTCAACCATCTCCTTAAAAAAACGCCTGCCCTCACCGCGATCAAACTTAGTGCCCCTGACATCATTCACTCCACCTTCAACCTCAAGAGCACTATTTCTGATGTCCAGACCGCCATGGTCTCTGGTCAAAATGTCGTTCTCTTTACCTCGCTTAGAGGTCTCGATGAAGAAGATGACCTCACGATCACCCAGAGCATTTCCAAGGCACTGATTAAGATCGTCCAGGGCATAAAAGAACGCCCTTCATTTCTTGTCGCCGAAGGCGCCATCACTTCGTTCGTAATTGCAACCGATGCACTTGGAGTCCAACAAGCTCAAGTCCTTGGTCAAGTGATTCCCGGCGTCCCGGTTTGGGCTATCGGGAATGAAACCCTTCATCCTGGTCTCGCTTATGTTGTCTTTCCTAACAATATTGGTGGAGCGGAGGCTCTCACTCTCGTAGTAGAAAAATTTGGGGCCTCCATCTAATATTGCCGCTCTCAAAACCATTCGCTCCACTGATCGTAAAGTTTACGAGGCCCCTTGGATAAATCATCCCCTGGCAGAATTCGTCTCTCCGCACTAGCGATCGGCGATCGATCCCTTCTTCATCGAAGCAAAAAGGATCTCAATTGAGCCCTGAATTACTTTCCAAATCCCAAAAGCTAGTAAAATTGACGCGAACAAGCCCAGCAACCAAGGAAGGAGAGGTAGGGCAATAAATCCATCTCCAAAACGGCTGACTTCGAGTTCATCTAATCGAAACCCAAAGTAACAAGCCACCGAAATTGACAGGCAACCTAACCCAAGGCCTAAACCTTTAAGCCCATCAATTCGAAGACTCTTCACGCGCTCTGCCCGAGCCGCCTGATAGATCAATTCAGCTCGTTCACCCGTCACCTTATTGACCCTAAGTCTCCGAAAGATCGCTTCTCGATCTTCATCCCACAGAACCATTTTTAAGACCACTTCAAACTGGGGTTCTTCTTTCACCATGACTGAAAACTAACCTAGGATTCCGAATGAGTCACCTCAAGCCTCACGAAGTTTTAAACCCCAGCAAAAAGACTCCTGAGACTTCGGGTGACTGGCTCTCCTAATCATTCTTTAAAGTTTTGCAAACCCAGAAACCCTGCTTCCGTTCAATCAATTTTTTGACTATCTTAGTAGCTCAGAGTTCCCCTCTGACTTTCTGAAATGCCCACTTTATTTTTTAGGACGCCATTTTGCACTTTGATGGTTGTCACTCTCGTCTCCATCTCCGTACTTTCCTCGAGAGCTAGCCTCGACCTTTACGACCAATCTCTTGCTGCCGATGAAATTGGAGGAGGTCCTGTCCCGATTTCAAAGCTTACTTCAGCCACTTCCCTGAATGGTTCAAATAGCTTTGCCTTTAACTTTGGAGCAGTGAGCGGTGAATCGACTTTCGAATTCATCGTCGAAGGCGATCCGGTGGCCGGTGGTCGAGATGGTTATTTAGCCGTCGGATCAAATTCCTCAAGTAGTCTGCGCTATGAACAGTGGAGCGACACTGGGCAGCTCGGCTTTACGCAATCGGGAGTGGCTGATTATACTTTTAGCCCAATTGTTCTTTCGCCAACCAAGGCGACCCACGTCACCTATGTCTGGGACGGTGACGGACGAATGGACCTTTACCTCGATGGCACACTTGTCGGACAAAGCAACGGGGTCGCAAGCAGCTTCAACATGCCGACCAGTAACGGCCTTCTTGGAAACAATTCGGCCGGTAACGAAGGCATGGTCGGCACTATTCATCGCGTCACTATTTACAATGAAGCTCTGACTTCAGAAGAAATCGAAAGACATTCCAATGCCTACAACGATGTCCCTGAACCTCCTACCATCGATTCATTCACGGCATCGCCTGAGGCCTTCCTTTTCCCAGGAAATTCTATCCTTAATTGGTCTGTGACAGATGCCACCTCGCTCTCGATCAATGGTGTAAATGTTACCGGACAAAGCCAACTGGTCGTATCACCCTCAACAACAACAACCTACACTCTGAGTGCCATCAATGAGGACGGGGCATCGACCCAGGATATCGCTATCACTGTAAATCCTTTCCCACAGATCACCTCTTTCATATCCGATCGTAACACGATCAATGCCGGCGAAAGCGTCACCCTAAAGTGGTCAACCAAATTTGCTAATACATGGTCAATTACTCCCGCACCCGGAGATGTGACTGCCCTAACGCGCGGTGGCAGTGGGTCTATTATACTTTCTCCCAATGAGACTACTACATACACCCTGACAACCGCAAGTGCCTTTGGCTCGGAAGACTCGGAGATCAAGGTTACGGTAGCGAAAGTCGCAAATCATCCGGTCATATCCGAATTCATGGCAGCCAATAGAACAGGCCTACAAGATGGAGACGGCGAATTATCTGACTGGATTGAAATCTTCAATCCAACCGCTTCTAGCGTCGATCTAAGTTCCTACTTCCTTACCGATGACTCATCAGATCTCACCAAATGGTCATTTCCTCCGCTTCCCCTCGCTCCAGGAAAACGAACTATTATTTTTGCTTCAGGAAAGGGTGCTACCGGACCTGCAGGGGAAATTCATACGAATTTTAAGCTTAGCGCTGCTGGTGAATATTTGGCTCTCGTAGCCGCCAGCGGTTCAACGATCCTTCAGGAATTCTCCCCCAAATACCCGGCCCTCGATCAGGATTTTTCGTACGGAATTCTAGGAGGGGATTTGTCTACCACGCGCGTTTTTAGCAGCCCAACTGCCGGTCAGCCCAACGATGCTTCGATACCACCACCCTCCGAGGTCACCTTCTCCCTCAACAGCCGCACATTTTCAGAACCTCTCAACCTGTCTCTCGCCTCTGAAACCACAGGTGCATCGATTTATTATACAACTGACGGATCAACTCCCTCCATTGAAAATGGAATGCTTTACACCTCAGCCATTAATCTGACCAGTACTAGTCATCTTCGTGCCATTGCCTTCAAGGAAGGAGTCGCTGGACCAATTTCTGGAGAAAACTACATCCGGCTCGCCGCAGATCTCGTAAACTATGAATCCGACCTTCCGCTCATGATTATTGATAACTTCGGGGCAGGAACCGTGCCCGCAAAAGGCTGGAGTGGCACCGGATCTGGGGTCCGACAGGTGGCGCGCCAAAACGCCGTTTGGGCCACTTTCGATCTCAACGAGACGACTGGTTTGGCCTCATTGACGGATCGTCCTCAAATGATCAGCCGGACTGGAATTCGTGGTCGCGGCGCCTTCTCCAGTACCTGGTCCCAAAAGCCATATAGCATGGAGGTGTGGGATGAGAACGGAGAGGAAAAGGACGTAGATGTCCTAGGTATGCCCGCTCATTCTGACTGGGTTCTCTATTACCCAGACATTGACCGCAACAAGGACCCCTCCATGATGTTCAACACTTTCATGTATGAGTTGAGTAATAACATGGGGCGATATGCCGCGCGTATTCGCTGGGTCGAAGCTTTTGTTAATACTACCGGAGGCGACCTCTCTCTTGCCGATCGCCGTGGCGTTTATGCCATCTTTGAGAAAGTCTCCCGAGGAAAAGGAAGACTCGAATTTGACAAACTTACGGAAGACGGAACCGAAGGAGGTTGGTTGCTGGGCCTAAATAGAATGGACCCCATTCCAGTGGGTGGTTACCCCACAGAAAATGGATCTACCCGGCCTCAGCTTTTCCATACCTGGGGCCCAAACCGCGTCTCACAGACTTCGGCCAATAGTGCCGGTAGCGGAGATGACATTCCCAGACAAAGTAATGGCTACCTCAACTTTGACAATCCCAGTGGTTATCGCATCACGGCAACTCAACGAGCCGCCATTGAAGATTGGTTTGTGGAATTCGAAGACGTCCTTTACGACAACTCACAGTGGCTCGACCCTATCAATGGCTACCGCAAGTATCTCGACCCAGAAGATTTCGTGGAATATTTCATATTCAACAATCTAAGCCGTAACGGCGATGGTATGTTGATCAGCATGTTCCCCTGGAAAGGTGACGATGGCAAACTCCGGATGGGACCAGCTTGGGACTACAACTGGAGTAGCTACTACATCGGAGGAGGGCCTACTGGAACTTTCCGCCATCGAGGCGACCGCCTCTGGTATCGCCGCCTCTTTAATGACCCAGATTTCGAACAACTCTACGCAGATCGTTGGTTCTATCATCGCGATCGCGCAATGAGTAACAAAGGGATCGAATCAATCATTAATGGACAGGCCGCTGAAATCGGAACCACCAGAGCCATCCGACAGGGGTTCTCTAATGAAGGAAGTTGGAATAGCGAGCTCAATACCTTCAAGAATTGGCTCACCACCCGAGCTGATTGGTATGATGGTCAATTCACTCCTCGCCCGGTTTACAATCAGAATGGCGGAGAAGTATCGGGTAATTTTATAGTCAAGTTTTCCCCCTCATCCGGAACAATCTATTACACCACGGATGGAAGCGACCCCCGCATATCGGGTGGCGACATCTCTCCTTCCGCTATACAGTTTGAAGGCGGCGTCAACATGACCAAGGTCGTAGCTGAGGGAGATAGAGTGAAAGTCACCATTCCTACCGCGACTGCTCCCCCGCCAGGGCTCGGTTGGACTTCAGCCTTATTTAACGACACCACCTGGCTGACTGGAACAACTGGGATTGGCTACGATCGCGTTAACACCTACGACCCGCACATCGACCTAAATCTCGACGCTACGATGGATCGAGTCAATACCTCCGCCTACCTCAGATTAGAGTTCAATCTGGCCAATGCCTCGAGTTACGACGTGATGAGACTACAAATGAAGTATGATGATGGTTTCGTTGCCTACCTCAACGGGAACCTCATTGCATCCGAAAATTCTCCCGCTTCTCTTGTTTGGAATTCAGATGCCACTGGTGGTCATCCCGACACCGAAGCGATCAACTTTGTGACCTTTGAAGTAAGCGCTCACGTGGGAAAATTGGTCGAGGGAACTAACATTCTGGCGATCCACGGACTCAATGACGGCATCGGAAGCTCGGATTTTTTGATTAGCCCTGAACTCGAGGTGGGACAATCGACGGTTTCTAATGGGCTTGTCTTAAACGAGTCAGTTTTGATTACTGCGCGCACCCGCGATGGTTCTGATTGGAGTGCGCCTGCAGAGGCTTACTTCTTAGTCGATACCATTCCAGCCAGCGCCGAAAATCTCTTCATCTCCGAATTTCACTACCGGCCCGCCGATGCTAACGCAACGGAATTAGCGGCAGGATTTACCGACCGAGATGACTTTGAGTTTATCGAGCTCATGAATCGCGGAAGCCAGACGATCAACTTAAGTGGAGTAGAGTTTATCGACGGTGTCACCTTTGATTTTTCGACCGCAGAGATCAGATCTTTGGCCCCAGGCACGCGCGTTCTGATCGTCAAGAACCTTGCGGCTTTTGAACAAAGATATGGAAGTAAATTTTCTTCGCAGATCGCAGGAGAATATTTCGGCAACCTCAGTAACGACGGTGAACTCATCACTCTCGTGGACGCTACCGGTAGCAATATCCTCTCCTTCACTTACAACGACCAATCACCATGGCCAGAGGAGCCAGATGGTGACAGCTACACACTTGTCCTAATCAATCCAACGGGCCAACCAATACCTGAGCATGGAGATCCCTCAAGTTGGCGTGCTAGTGCGAGTCCGGGAGGATCTCCGGGTGATACCGGTTCCTCAAATTACAATGATTGGAAGATTACCAATGGCCTTCCGATTCCCGAGATAGATGCCGACCCGGATCGGGATGGTAGAGACAACCTCCTAGAGTATTTCGAGGGGACGAACCCAAATTCATCGGATCTTGCCTCGGGCACAATCGCCATCGAATCACTCACCCTTGAAGGTATTGCCAACGAATACATTGTCTTCCGCTTCCGGCGAAACCTGACCGCGGACGACGTTTCGCTTGCTCCTCAAATTTCCGTTGACCTTAGTAATTGGCTCGAAGGCCCAGCCAACATCGTCTTGCACGAACGCACTCGGATCAGCGATATAGAGGAAAACCTAGTCTTTCGGTCCACCTCGCCTTCTCGGTCCGAATCCCAAAAATTCGGAAGACTCAAACTACAGCTGAAGTAAAATCTTGAACAATGGAACTAGGGACGCCTTACCCTAAAGAAACTTTTTATCTCCCCTTCAAGTAAATTACTCGGTATTGAATACGACCTCACCTTATCATCAGCAGGCACGCTGTCATCCAGCTCATTCCATTCAACCAGATCGAATGAGTAATCGACTGCGTAGAACGCCCCAGGAGTCGAATTCCAGACGATGGTGATCAACCCACTGGCTTGGTTAAAGTCAATGGAGTTAACTTTAAATTCAGACGCGCCGATCCCTGTGACAAAAGCATTTGCGTGTTGCTGAATCGTGGCATCATCCACCAAAATATCATAGGTTGTAATACGGTGGATCGTCCCAATCATTCCTTCATTTCCACCGTCCCTTACATTCCCCAAATGCCCGGGGCCAGTGGGCATCTCAAAGACAGCTCCGGCGATAGAATCAGTAGCAACACCATTAATGAACAGATCCATTGTGCTAGTTGCTTCAGCCCACCGGTAGGTGACGTGTGTGTCAACTGTCGGAGACGCAGCCTCGGGGGCGGAAAAGGTATTGTCAGCCACACCTAACCGGGTGAATCCAAGAGCACCAGTATCAGCCCATTGCTCATAGCGAAGGCTATTCTCGGGGTTAGCATCAGCTCTTCCGATGTAACCGTTATTCCCCCCGGCGACTGGATCTCCACTCAGAATAAGTTCGAAAGTAGCATTGCCAGAGATCGCTCCAAAATCGAAGAGCTCGATATTTGCTCCATCAAACACGGCAGGCGTGGTCAAAACCGACGCATAGGGCAGAATGCCAGCACCACCGCCGTGGTCAGCCGAGATCATGGAGTCATAGGCGGATAGAAAAACATCGTCAATCGGAGTGAAAGCGCTCAGGGCTACAAGGGTGACCGGGCTCCCCGGATCATTACTGCCGATCTCAAGCTGAGCAGTGAAGCCACCTGAACTTTCAGGAGTGAACGTAACCTCTATATTCCCACTACCACCAGCAGCAATAGATGCAGGACCACTCGCAGAAAACTTGGCGGCGTCGGTCCCGGTAATTTCGAGCGTCCCCAAGTTCAAAGCACGAGCCCTACCGAGATTTTGCACCTCTATCATCTGGGTTACTTCGACATCCGAAGCACCAAAATCAAGAGCGGTCTGGATGCTAATCTGAGGGTCTCGGATCAAACCCGATAGCTGCACTTCGGCCTCTAAATTGAGCGCGTCATTACTTAAGATGGAAAAATTAGCTTTGACATCACCGTTTGCTCCTCCTGGATCAACCGTATATTCCAAATCGATTTCTTCGCCCGGATCAATATTAAGCGGCAAGGCAGTATCGATCGTAAAGTAGTCAGCGTTTACTCCGTCCACCGTGACAGCTGTGAGGGTCAGTATGTTTGATTGACCCAAATTTTTAACAAGGAGTTCGAACGATTGGGTTGAACCATCGAGCACAAGATCCACATTCGTTGGAACTCCAATACTTGGATCTCCAGTCGCCAACCAAGCATTTGCGTGTTGCTGGATCGTGGCATCATTCAACAAAATATCGTATGTGGTGATACGGTGGATCGTACCGATCATTCCTTCACCTCCACCATCGGAAACATTCCCCAAATGCCCGGGGCCAGTGGGCATCTCAAAG
>DIHU01000130.1 GCA_002420315.1 Akkermansiaceae bacterium UBA5688 | reverse complement strand
CAAGCGAGCCCCATTGGCATGGGCCAGAGCGAGTTTTTCCGCATCCAGTTGATAGCGGCATCAACTCGCGTTATAATGATGTTCCCTTCGATCTTGGAATCGTAGGCGGCTTGAGAGACCGTAAGATTTTCTTCCGTCATGGCGTCACCAGGAGAATAGCCTTGAAGGGCCAAGCCTCAACCACTTTGTGATTTTTTTCACAAAGTCACAGGATTAGCCAAAATAATACTAGCATCAGGAATGCTCAACAAGGATGACATCAACAGCTGCTCCCTCACGGTGGATTTCCGAAACCACAATAATCGGAGTGCCCTCCTCAAGCTCCCTTTCCTGCTGCAAAAAGTGGATGGCGTTAGCAATTGTTTTACGCGGCTGTTCATCAAACTTCACTTTGAAAGATCTTACTCCTCGCGAAAGGGTGAACTTTGAGCAAAGTGACGACTGTGGAGTGAAGGCAAAAATTGGGCTCCGCGGCCGCAACAGCGCTGCTTGGTGTGCAGTGAATCCTGATCGGGTGAAAACCGCGAGGAGAGCATGCGGGATAGAATCTGCCAAACCGCATGCAGCCTGAATCACTTTTTGCTTTTCCGTTCTGAGCGTCGCCTCTTTTCCGTATCCCAAACCACCCGAGCGCTCGATTCGCCTCGCAACTCGTTCCATGAGCTGAACACAGCGGATCGGATATTTTCCCACTGTGGTTTCTCCGGAGAGCATGATGGCATCAGCCTCCTCATAAACGGCATTCGAGACATCGGTTACCTCGGCCCGGGTTGGCGTTGGATTTTCCGTCATTGATTCCAACATGTGAGTGGCAACGATAACCCGGCGACCAAGCTGATGGCAGCGCTTCACGATCCGCCGCTGAATGATGGGAAGTTCCTCCACGTGAACCTCGATTCCTAAATCACCTCGAGCAACCATTATGATATCAGATTCTTGAATGATATCGTCTAGATGACGAATCGCCTCCTGGTCTTCTAGCTTTGAAACAATTTCAGCTTCACTTCCTTTAGCCTCAAGAGCAGCTCGCAGTTTACAAACATGTCCGGCGTCGCGCACAAAAGAACCCGCCACAAAATCAGCCTCGCATTCGGCTGCCACCCCAATATCAGAAATATCTTTCTCGGTTAGAGCCGGAAGATTCAGGCGGACGCCAGGCAAGTTGATATGACGGCGTGAACCCATGAGTCCCGAAGTGACGACGCTACAAACCAGACGATCTTCATCGATTCGTTCAACTTTCATCAAAAGCTCTCCATTATCGACGGTTAAATCGTCTCCTTCTCCAACATCGGACATCAAGCCCGGGTAATTTACCGTCGTTGATTTTTCGAGGTTCGCCTCCACCCCCTGATTCCGAAACTCGACGAGATCTCCCTTATTTAATTCAATTTTTTCTTCGACGTCACCGGTTCGTATTGACGGTCCTTGCAGGTCAAAAAGAACTCCTACCGGTCGACCCATTTCGTCAGAAGCTTCTCTAATTCTAGGCACAACCTCACGGCACCAAGCGTGCTTTGCATGACTCATGTTCAAGCGAAAGACATCCGCCCCGGCAGCGATCATCTGACGCAGCTTTTCCGGAGACTCGGTCGCGGGTCCGAGAGTGCAAATGATCCGCGTTTTTCTCATGGTGACCACTCCTTAAGCATACGGACACTGGCCTCACCTACAAGATCAGTTCTATCACGCTTTAAAATGAAAATGATTACGATCAAAACAAACACCTCTATATTCCAGCTCGCTTCCGCATTTATTTCCTTGGAAAAACCTTGTCAGGATAACTTCGCTTCTTTAGGCCAACGCCATGAAACAATGGCACTACGCAGATCAAGAAAGTCGTCCGAAACAAATTTCAGACGCAGAAATTCATGCCCTTGTTAAGTCTGGAGAAATCGGGCCAGAAACCCGTATTTGGACGGATGGAATGAAGGATTGGGCTCCTGCCGGTGATTTAATGCCACAATTATTCCAAAATACCGCTAACGGAACTCCACCCCCACCCCTTTCATCGGGGGGAGCCCCGCCCTACACTGCCGGTCAAAAGTGCCACGAAATCGATTACGAAATCATGGGCGGAGATATGCAAATTGTCGAAGTCGAACTAGATCCAAGCGAAACGGTGATCGCGGAAGCCGGCGCCATGAACTATCTCGAAGAAGAGATCACGTTTGAGGCTAAAATGGGGGATGGGTCCGAGCCCAGTCAAGGCATGATGGGTAAGCTTCTCTCAGCAGGAAAACGGGCCATTACAGGAGAATCAATCTTCATGACCCACTTTTCTCACGCAGGAGTATCAGGCAAGCGTCGAGTTGCTTTTGCAGCACCTTATCCCGGCAAAATCATTCCAATTAACATGGCAGAATTTGGAGGTGAGCTATTATGCCAAAAAGATGCCTTCCTTTGTGCCGCTTACGGCACGCGAGTCTCGATCGCATTCAATCGCAAAATCGGCGCAGGTTTCTTCGGAGGTGAGGGATTTATTCTTCAAAAACTTGAGGGTGATGGCATGGCGTTTATCCATGCTGGTGGCCACGTCATCAAAAAAGAACTGAAAGGCGAAACGCTCCGCGTAGACACGGGTTGTCTTGTGGGTTTCTCGCCAGAGATCGATTACAACATCGAGCGCGCGGGTAGTTTAAAGAGTATGTTTTTTGGCGGAGAAGGGCTCTTCCTAGCCACCCTTCGTGGTCATGGAACAGTCTATCTCCAATCTCTACCATTCTCACGGTTGGCGGATCGTATCATTGGAGCTGGCGGAGCCTCTGGAAAAGGCGAAGGATCAGTCCTTGGCAGCCTCGGCAATCTTCTTGATGGAGACTCCTAGGTTCGAGCTCCGAAGAGGGCCTCAACATTGGGAAGATCAGCTGCGGACTGTGCTTTTTGCTCTTCATAGATTTTACCATCTCTAAAAAGGAAGGCTCCTGGCATTTGCAAACCATCCCCTTTCAACATCCCAACTCCACAACCCCGGAAGAAAGCAACCGCACCGCGATACCAAACTTTAGGACCAAAAAGCTCAAGGAATCCTCCCTTCCCCAGACCAAAGGCTCGATAGAGTTCACACCGGGGATCTGCGATCCTAGCCACCCCATCGGTATCGACAAATTCCTTTTCCTCTCCTTCCTGCAGCATATGAACGAGGATCAAACGGGATCCCTCCTCCTCCGCGCGCTCATGCATTTCACGAAGATTTCGTAAAAGCTGTCTCGTGAAGGTGCACCCAAAGTGCCTCAAAAAAACGATCGCAAGTTGATCCTTCTGGGAAGCTTCTAATAAAGTCTCACCTGAAGTAAGTCGGAAGGCCTTCGCTGCAGTTTCCAACGGCATTGGCGCACCGACGGCAGGACGGCCCACCATCAGACAAGCTGCAGCCCACAAAATCATGGCAAATGGGATGAGCCAAACGATATCATTAAATACAATCATCCAACCAGCTTGCCAGGGCAACTCCCCCTGCGACGCGGCCCAGATGAAGCCTATTGGGCCAAACACTTTCCCGAGAAAGCCAACCAAAACGATAGGCCAGTGCCTGAGCGGTGCGGCAGCTGCAGCCAGATATCCCACACCATAAACCCCCACAATCATTCCAACGCATTGCCAAAGAAATGGATAGCGAGGAACTTCCATGCCCGAGATCTCAAACCATGCACTAGGCCAACCGATCACCCATAACCCGAAAAGTAGATTGTAAATGCCGGCGAACTTCAGGGAAGCACCCATCCAGTCTGGGGCTCTGCAACTTTGGGCCGTGCATTCTACAGTCATTACTGATGGTAGTCCCGTTTCTCAAGTCCGCAAGGGACTTAAGAAATCTAAAATACTTCCTTTTCAAGGCTTGCGGCGCAAGCATTCCTCGCCTTCACTCGCCCCATGGCACAAGGCGTCACTATCGCAGGCACAGGAAGTTATCTCCCCGAGAAGATCCTGACCAACGATGACCTCTCAAAATTCGTTGAAACATCCAATGAGTGGATTGTGACCCGGACCGGAATCAAGGAGCGTCGGATCGCAGGCGAAGGAGAATCAACCTCCCACCTCGGATCAAAGGCTGGCCAAAAAGCCCTCGAGCAAGCCGGCATAGCAGCGGAAGACCTAGACCTTATTATTGTCGCCACAATAACTCCGGACACACTTACCCCCGCCACCGCCTGCTACGTCCAACAACAACTTGGAGCAACCAAGTCCGTCGCCTTTGACATCTCGGCAGCTTGCTCTGGCTTTCTTTACGCGATGAAAATTGCGAAACGCATGATCGAGTCCGGCGCGTTCCACAACGCACTCATCATCGGAGCAGAAAAACTCTCAGCTTTCATAAACTGGGAGGATCGCACCACCTGTGTTCTTTTTGGTGATGGAGCAGGAGCCGCCGTCTTACGAGCCTCAAAAGAAGGCGAAGGCCGTATTCTGGCTACCGATATCGGAACGGACGGAAAACAGACTCATCTTCTAAATATTCCGGGCGGTGGTTCCGCCTGCCCCATCACCATTAACAATGCCGGAGAAGGTCTCGCAACTCTTGCCATGCTCGGCAAAGAAGTTTTCAAACATGCCGTAACCCGCATGAAAAACTCAGCAAACTTTGTCATCGAGAGAGCCGGATTAGAGCCCGACGACATCGCTATCGTCATCCCCCACCAAGCTAATCTAAGAATCATTGACGCTATCGCCTCTCGTCTTGCTGTTCCAAACGATCGAGTTTTCGTCAACCTGCATAAATACGGTAATACCTCGGCCGCCGCTATTGCCATTGCGCTGGACGAAGCTCACCGCGAAGGAAAAATGAAGCGCGGAGACAACATAGTGATGGTCGCGTTCGGAGCCGGCCTAACCTGGGCGGCAGCCGCTATCGAGTGGTAGGAGAAGGACGTCAGGTAAATGCTAAGCTCAATTTCATTAGCCGGTTCCCAATTCCGTAGTTGACCCACGGGCCGGATGGCATGAAATGCTTCTCAACCAAACTTTATCACTTTGAGCCAAGACTACCGGACCACTCCCACAGAAACCTCCGGAATGCCCGGCGGCATCCCCTACATCATCGCAAACGAGGCTGCTGAACGCTTCTCCTTCTATGGAATGAAGGCGATCCTCTCCATCTTCATGGTGCAATACCTTTGGCTCATGGGAGACGCCCCGACCGAACAAATGTCGGAGGTGCTCGCGAGTGAGAATTACCACAAATTCAACAAGTGGGTCTACGCCACGCCATTCTTCGGTGCTCTTTTGGCCGATTTCTTTTTCGGTAAATACCGCGTCATCATTTGGCTCAGTATCCTCTATTGCGTCGGACATGCCTGCCTCGCCTTGATGGGAGTATCAGGCTCCGCTGGCTGGTGGCTTTTCGCGGGACTTTCCCTCATCTGCGTCGGATCAGGTGGGATCAAGCCGTGCGTCTCAGCCCACGTCGGTGATCAATTCGGCAAATCCAACCAACACCTTCTCACCAAGGTCTTCAACTGGTTCTACTTCTCCATCAATCTTGGGGCTTTCCTCTCCATGCTCGCCACCCCATGGATTCTTGAGTGGCACGGCCCTCACCTCGCGTTTGGAATCCCCGGTGTCCTCATGGCCATCGCCACCCTCTTTTTCTGGCTTGGCCGAAAAAAATTCATCCACATCCAACCGGATTCCAAAAAATTCAAACGAGAACTCTGCTCGAAGGAAGGTCTCGGAGTCATCCTTCGCCTCCTTCCTCTCTATTTCTTTGTCGCCTTTTTCTGGGCTCTCTTCGACCAAACCGGATCCTCATGGGTCTTCCAATCTCAGGATATGGATCGGCATTTTGTGATTGATTGGCTTCCCTCTCAAATTCAATCGATCAACTCCGTTCTGATTCTCACTCTTGTTCCCCTCTTTACTTTTTTCGTCTACCCCACTCTCGAGAAGTTCATTAAACTCACCCCCCTCCGAAAAATCGGTGTGGGCCTCTTCATCACCGTCTTCGCCTTCTCCATTATTGCTCTCATCCAAGTTTCAATCTCAGAAGGCAACACTCCAAATATCGGTTGGCAATTCCTTGCCTATCTCTTTCTAACCGCAGCCGAAGTCATGGTCTCAATCGTTTGCCTGGAGTATTCCTATACTCAGGCTCCACGAAATATGAAGTCACTCATCATGGCCATCTTCCTTCTCTCGGTCTCATTCGGCAACCAAATCACCGAATTTGTTAATTCCGTCATTCAGGTCGATGACCCCGTGATCGCATTTGCGGAAGAACTCAAAGACGGCGAGCACTCCCATCCTGGATTTGATGGAACAGTAGGCAACGAGGACGATATCATCATCACCCGCAAAGAGGGAAAAACCTCCAAACGCCAACTCCCTGACCAGGAAAAAATAGACCATGCCGCAAGTTTGATCACCGTCTGGGCAGAAGAAAAAGACCTCACCCTTCCTACCACCGAAGAAGCCAAGCCGCTTCTCTCTGGCCTTACCGATAGGTGGGGATCTGAGATCACTTACACGAGACTTGCTTCTCGCACCGCTCGTCTCGCCAGTAACGGACCTGATAAAGAGTCCGGCACCAAATGGGATATCGGCTTCATCATGGAGGCTCCCGACAAAGCCCTTCCCGCCGGAGAAAAATCGACCAAAAAAACCTGGCTCGAAAAACGAAGGGAATTTCTCGGGGTCGCAGAAGAGACTGAGGAATCCGACTCTCTGATTACCAAAACTGCCTACACTGGTGGTCAACCAAAGCTCGAAGGCCCGGCCTACTATTGGTTCTTCACCAGCCTGATGCTTGGAGCTGCCATCCTCTTTGTTCCTTATGCCATCTTCAGTAAAGAGAAGTCCCACCTTCAGTCGTAAATGATCACCGACTCGCATTGCCACCTCGGCTCTCAGAGATTCTCACCCGAAGAAATTCCCGACATCATCTCGCGCGCCACGGAGAATGGCGTTCACCGCATGATCACGCTCGCCACGAACGAGTCCGATCTCGCCATCAATCTTCAGGTCGCGCACGACCACCCCGGTGTCTCCGCCTGCATTGGCATCCACCCGTGCGATGTCCACGAAACACGCGACGAATTCGAATCCTTCCTCGCCCCCCACCTCGCTAATCCAAAAGTCGCCGCGATTGGCGAGACCGGTCTCGACTACTTCCATTCCGCTCCAGACGGCTGGTCCAACGAAGACTACCAAGCCCGCCAACGCGACTTCCTCCGCCGTCATTTCGAGATCGCAAAGACTGCCGGTCTCAACATCGTCATCCACACTCGCGATAAATCAGGCAGCGCCAGCTTCGACGATTCCCTCAAAATCTACGCCGACTACTCCGACCACGTCCGCGCCGTCTTCCACTGTTTCCCGGGGCCACCTAAACTAGCGGAACAAGTCTTTGAGTTGGGCGGTATTATTTCATTCACAGGAATCGCAACCTTTAAGAATGCTCACACTGTCGTCGAGACAATTCAGGCAGTTCCTGACAAGTCCTTTATGGTCGAGACCGATGCGCCCTATTTATCTCCAACGCCCTATCGCGGAAAGCGATGTGAGCCGAGCTTTACTCGGATCACAGCAGAAGCGATCGCGCGTCAACGTAACCTCTCAATTGATGAGCTGGCAAAAATGACCGAAGAAGTCGTTAAGAACTTTTTCCGTTTCCCGCCAGATCCAAACTAAACAGGGCAAAGACCATCACTCTGAAACTTTTTCTCGGATCGAACCCTCTCCTTATTTCAGCTTAGCGTAGTTCTTCGATTTCTAATAATTCTCAATAATGCTCTCTCGGATTCTCCTCATTTTCCAAATCTTGTGGCTAGGTATTCCCTCGGTCTCCGCTATCGAGATAAGGATTGCCACCTACAATGTCCTCACTGGGATTGGGAATACTGGCACGAATGGACGAGAAGAATTGGAGGCCGTAATCGCGAGGATCAACCCCGATGTCTTAGCCCTCCAGGAGGTGACCGGTAATGACTTGAAAGGCCCCCTGAACCAGCTTGCGGAAAGAATGGGTTACCGATTTGTCTTCGCTCCAGTAACAGCTCTTGATACCGGAAGCCGTGTCGTAATTTTATCCAAGTTCCCGTTTAGTGAGAATTCCAGTAAAAGCATCATTTCTCCACCGGGGGCAAATGACATGACCCGAGCCGCAGCCGCGGTCATCGTTGACGTTCCAGGAACCGAGAATGATCCCACAATCGTGACTGCCCACCTCAAATGTTGCTTCGACCAAGATGACCCATTTCGACGAGCAGTCGAGATGCTTCGAATTCGTCAATATCTCGAAGAGCAAGGGCTCGACAAAGACGACAACATCTTCGTGTTGGGCGATTTTAATCTACTCGGAAACGACATCGTTTTCGATAGCTTGCCCCCCGGCCTTCCACAAAGCTATCGTCTTGGAAACGATATAGAATACGATGTCAAATACTTCGCTGACCCAACGAATTACTTTACTAGTCTCGATTTGGTAAATCCAGGATTTCGTCAACAAGACGGCGTCACGACTGACACTTATAGGGGATCTAATACCATCCTAGATTACATCCTCGTATCGAACTCCATCGCTCGTCGCACGCCCGCTACAGAAGTTTACAACAGCGCGTTGGATACCTCCAATTCCGGCCTCTCAAAGGAAGGTAGCCCTCTTCCCAGAGGAACCAGCGACAAAGCTTCGGATCACTACCCCGTATTCGGAGACTTTGAATTGGATGAAGGACTTCAGCTTGATCTTACCATAGCTCAGTCGATTCTTGATGAAAGCTCGCCTGCTTCTTTAGTAACTGTAACCCTCGCTGAACCAGCTACAAGCCCTGTTCAGGTTTCTCTCGAATCGAACGATCCCTCGGAGGCTACAATCACACAAGAGACTCTCACAATACCGGCAAATAGCACACAAGCGACCACGAGCCTTCAGCCAAGAAACGATAAGGTCAACGACGGCGATCAAACCGTTGAAATCATAGCTTCAGCAGCCGGATTCATCGGCAGTGTGGCCTCCGTTAAAATTCGAAACAGCGATTCCTCTTTCTATTCTTTCTTAGATCCAACCACCCCCATCATCGAAGATTTCGAGGGATTTGAAGGCAACCAATCTCTTGCCGCTTGGTCAGATGGAGGCTTAGCTTGGATTGGGTCTGATGATGGCAGCTCCATTCTTATAGGCGCAAGATCCTACCAAAACGCGTTGGGAATCCTGACCCCTTCAGAGGCACTATTCCAAACAACCTTTCGCAATGACTCCGAACTATCTATCCCGGCCATAAAAATCGAATTTGAAGCACAGCACTGGAGACGCTTTACGAATGGTTCAAAAGACAAACTTCAAATGTCGCTTATCAAAAACGGCAACCAGATTGCCATACCCGATCTGATCTTCCAACCATCTACCACAGGTCAAAATGGTAAACTTTTCCCGCTAACCACCGAATTAAAGTCCGCTTACTTTAGAAACCTTCATTTGGCCAGTGGCGATGAATTTGTATTACAAATCAAAATCATACCCGGGACTCCGAGTGGCTCGACTAGTTCTGATGTTTTCATCAATGAATTTCACTACGACAATAGTGGAAATGATATCGGAGAATTCATTGAAGTGGTTGTAGGGCCGGCATTCGTCGGTGCAATACCATCAATTCAACTTTACAACGGAAACAATGGACGAAGTTATGGATCAAGAATTTCGTTAGACGAATTCACGCTAGGGCCATCAAACACCCCAGGATTACCCACTCTCTACTTTAAAGAAATTTCCGGAATTCAGAACGGTGCACCCGATGGGCTTGCCCTTGCGATCGACGGCGTCGTTCGCGAATTCCTGAGCTACGAAGGAACTTTCACCGCCGTTGATGGAATTGCTGCGGGGATGACATCTAACCCGGTTGGTGTAGCGCAAGGCCCTAGCACACCTGTGGGCCAACAGAGTATCTCCCGGACTGGAAGTGGAAAAATTGCCGAGGAGTTTGAATGGCAAATCCAGCCTGGCAACCACACACCTGGAGAAATTAATATTGGACAAAGTTTTGGAGCCAGTCCTGAACCCCAAGGAATCGGTATCGATAACCTCATCATTACACCACTCAAGGACCAAGATGGCGATCTAATCCCAGATCAAGAGGAACTTGAAAATGGAACGAATCCTACTCTAGCAGACAGTGACCAAGATGGTCAGGATGACTATTTTGAAACCTTCCTAACTGAAACCAATCCCCTCTCAGGTTCGTCAACCTTTCAGCCAGGCATATCGGTCGGGCAAGGAATTGTTCAAGTAACGTTTCCTTCTTTGCTTAAACGTTTTTACGAAGTTGAGACAAGTGTCGATCTTGAAAATTGGATCACCGCGTCGGGCTTGACAGGAACTGGAAAAGACATGACCTTTTCTCTCAGCGAAAAAAACAGTAAATTTTTTCGAATTAGTATTTCCCTATTGGAATAAGAGTGTGTTTGATCGATTTAAAGAGAGAACGCCTGTTAGAGATAGCTTAACTTTTTTAGAACCAAACCCGATGCGAATACTAATCCTTCTTTTTTTAACGATTGCAACTTATGCATTCG
>DIHU01000160.1:19985-20162 GCA_002420315.1 Akkermansiaceae bacterium UBA5688 | reverse complement strand
CGAAGGGGATTGCCAAATACTTCGAACAACCCTTCCCTCTGACTAACAATATTCAGAATCGCCCAGAATGATCGCGCTTTTTAGCGTCCCCAGACTCTGCGGCTGTGACATCGCTCACCGATAAATACCCAAAGGTGAATAAAAGCAGAGCAACCGCTTTTCGTAACTACGAGACTT
>DIHU01000160.1:0-19667 GCA_002420315.1 Akkermansiaceae bacterium UBA5688 | reverse complement strand
TTCTCTCCCCTCTCCAAGCGAAATCTAAGACAAGATATTCTTAATGACCTTCACGCCAGGCTCGACCCCAGTAAGACGCATATCCAACCCCTGAAACTTATAGCTGAACTTCTGATGGTCGATCCCCAGCTGATGCAGCATTGTAGCATGTAGATCATGCACAGTAACCACATCTTTGGCCGCGTTATAGCCGAAGTCATCAGTAGCTCCGTGGGTCACACCACCTTTAATTCCTCCTCCGGCCATCCAAAGAGAAAAGCCCTTAATGTGATGATCTCGGCCAGGGTTATTGCCGCCTCCTTGTGACATCGGCGTGCGGCCAAACTCTCCACCCCAAATCACCAAAGTGTCGTCGAGCATTCCTCTTTGTTTTAAATCCTGCACCAGAGCCCAACTCGCCCGATCCACCAATTTCGCGGTCCCTGCCACCCCATTCTTCACTCCACCGTGGTGATCCCACCCACGATGGTATAACTGAATAAAACGCACTCCTCGCTCCGCAAGACGCCGGGCCAGCAAACAATTACTCGCAAAAGAACCATCACCAGGTTTCGCACCATACATTTCAAGGGTATCCTTCGACTCCCCTTTTAAGTCAACCAACTCGGGCACGCTCGCCTGCATTCGAAATGCCATTTCATACTGCGAAATTTTAGTCGCAATTTCGGGGTCGTCGGCAAGGCCATTACGAATCGAATTTAAGCCTTTTACAGCATCAATCACCTGGCGTTGGTCTTTACGCCCAACTCCCTTGGGGTTTCCGACATAGAGCACCGGATCTCCTTTGGAATGAAAATGAACCCCTTGATACTTACTTGGCAAAAACCCACTGTGCCACTGCCGCGAGGCAATCGGCTGGCTCTGACCTCCACCCACAGAGGTAAGCACAACGAATCCGGGGAGATCTTTAGTCTCGCTACCAAGGCCGTATTGAATCCATGAACCCATACACGGACGACCCGAAATTTGGGTCCCCGAATTCATAAAAGTATGAGCTGGATCGTGATTGATCTGCTTCGTTGTCATCGATCGAACGATCGCGATATCGTCAGCCATTTTCCCGATAAACGGAAGCTGCGAGGAAATCTCCTGCCCCGATTTACCCTGCTTGATAAAATCCCATTGTGGCCCCAAACACTTCAAAGCCTTGCCTTGCAACTGTGCGATTGGCTGTCCTTTGGTAATCGATTCAGGCATAGGCTGACCATGCATCTTAGCAAGTGTCGGTTTGTAATCGAGTGTCTCGAGATGGGATGGCCCTCCCGCCATACAAAGAAAAATGACCCGCTTGGCCTTGGGGTTACCCGCCATCTTAATGTCTTCCGAAATACCCTCGGCAAAAAGCTGACGCTGAAACGCGAGTGCCCCGATTCCTACCGTTGCTTGATTCAAAAAGGTTCGTCTATTTGTGGTATCGATCATGGTGTCTAGAATCGTGAGGTTGTCTCGTAAGCATTAAGAATGACTCGGCCAACCTGTCCCCAGGCTGCCGCTTCGTGGGCAGGAATGTTGGCGCTTGATGGCCACTTTCCAGTGGAAAGGAAAGCAGTGGCCGATTCGGGATCATTTTTAAATTTTTCTAATTGCGACTGATAAACCTTCGCCAAAAGCTCTACCTCTTCCGTAGTTCCTTCCCGTGATAATGCCTCAGTTAGGCCCCATGCTATTTTCTCTGAGGACGTCCCCTTACGTTCCGCGATTCGCGCTCCAAAAACGCGTGAGGCTTCAACGAAAATTGGATCGTTCAACATTGCCAGCGCCTGTTGGGGAATATTCGACCTTGAACGCTCAGCAGTGCATTCCTCGCGACTCGTAGCATCAAAGGCAACCATTGAGGGATGGGGAAAAGTTCGACATCGGAAAGTATACACTGAGCGTCGATAGAGATCATCTCCCTCGCTCGCCTTCCAAACTTTCCTGGGAAAATTTAAGTGCTGCCAAAACCCAGCCGGCTGGTAGGGCTTCACACTTTCGCCACCCAACTTTTCATCATTGAGAAGATCAGAAATCTTAAGTGCGCCATCACGAACGAATTCAGCATCAACCCGCCAGCGACCCTGCCTTGCAAGCAGATTATTCGAAGGATCTTTTTCACGTAAAAACGAACTTACCGCAGACTGCTGAAGATAGATCTGACTCGAAACTATTTTCTTCACCATCCGTTTCATATCCCAACCCCCATCACGAAAATCAGCAGCCAACCAATCAAGTAACTTGGGATGAGTGGGGACCTCACCTTGACCACCCAAATCGATGACATTGGAAGACAATCCGCGGCCAAAGAACAAACGCCAAACCCGGTTCATCGTCGACCGAGCGGTAAGAGGGTTGTCTTTGTGCAGGATCCACTTCGCCAAATCAAGACGGCTCGCCCGACCATCCACGTTCCACATCTCCTTTTGCAGAAACTTAGGCACCGCAGGTTGAACCACTTCGCCAGAGTCATCCATCCAGTTTCCTCTTGGTAGGATTCGTGTTACTCGGGGGGTCTCGAGCGCCTCCGAAACAAGCATCTTGCGCATCCCGGCTTCAGTTTTTTTCAACTCCTCCTCTAACGATCGAAGTTTAGAATTTTGAGCAAGAATCTCGGGAGCAATTGAGAGATAGTAATTTCTTAAAACTTCATTCTGTTTTGGAGTCTTTGTGGAGCTCGTAAAAGCTTCGATGACCTCAGGAGCTGGCCGAAGTGAATCTTTCAGATCGGCGTGGTCCACCGCCGTCATTGATAGAGCGAACCGTGCGATATTGTGGGATTCATAAGGCGATTGATAATGCAACGTTACATCTAGGACCTCACTGCCTTTAAGCTCAATTGGCGTCTCGAGAACAAAGGCGGCACGACGGGTCCCCTTTCGCCCTTCTGGCATGTTTGCACCAACAGCCCATCCTGTCTTCTGATCTCCATCAACCGCAGCTTTTGCAGGAAAGTTGGGTTGCTCCACGTCAGCCTTCACCGAGGAGACTTTCAGCTTCTTCCCACCGTTCTTAATCTCAATCTCGGTGAGGACAAAATTGCCATTCCCTCGTGAAAAACCATCCTTCACTGCAAAGCTTTCGTGCGTCAAAGCCTCTAGTTTAATCGCCGAAACCTTTCCGGGAGAAGATACTTTAAAAGAATAAGTCGCAGTAGGTGCGATCTTTCCACCTTCCAAAACTGTTCCGTCGTCTAGCACTCTTAAGGTAGTGCCCTCTGGCGTCTTAAAATCACTAAACTTTACTGGACGCCACACTGAGTGCCCCAATTCAGCTCCGGCAAGCCACGCCTCAAATCCCGCGGAAAACTTCGCCTCAAAATCAGAATTATTTTTGAGGAGTTTTTCTACCCTGCCGTTCTCGATTGCCTTTTTGAGTTCGGTAATTCGAGCCTCTTTCTCAGGCCCCGGCACTTGCAAATTCGGCTGACGTTTCCCAATTCCGTTCTCGCGAATATCATCGAAAAATGCTGCCATCGAGTAGAAGTCGCGCGCTGTAAACGGATCATATTTGTGGTCATGACACTGGGCGCATCCCAGAGTTGACCCTAGCCAGACCTCCGAAACATTTCTCACACGATCGGCCGCATAGATGGCACGGTATTCCTTATCCTGGGCGCCTCCTTCTTCGGTAGTTTGAAGAAGTCGGTTGTATCCCGAGGCGACCTTCTGTTCTAGGCTGGCATTCGGCAAAAGATCACCCGCCAGTTGCTCGATCGTAAAATCCGTAAAAGGCTTATTCCAATTGAAGGCATTGATGACGTAGTCGCGATAAGGCGATACCATCATCGGATTGTCGCTGTGATACCCGATAGTGTCCGCATAGCGAACCAAATCGAGCCACCACACCGCCATGCGCTCGCCGTATTTTGGATCCGCAAGAAAACGATCTACTAGTGAGCTCCAAGCACCGGGAGAACGATCTCTTAAAAATGCCTCCCTCTCCTTGGCCGAAGGAGGAATGCCTCGCAAATCCCATGAAAGTCGGCGTAGCAAAACCTCCTTCGAAGCGGGTTTACTTCCCTGAATCCCAGCAGCACCCCATTTTTGCGATACAAAATGATCAATCTCCTCTCCTTTCGGAGCCTCGGTATTCTTGACTTCCTCGTAGGCCCAATGTTTTTGATAATCAGCTCCCTGTTCGATCCACTTTCTGAGAGTTTCAATTTCCTCAGGATTCAAGGTTTTGTGAGACTCAGGAGGAGGCATAACCTCTTTTTTCTTGGTGCTAGTGATTCTTAAATAAAGCTCCGATTCATTTACCTTGCCCGGAACTACCGCAGAATACCCGCCCAAATCTTCATAAGGACCCTCGGCTGTATCCAATCGCAGATCCGCCTCACGAGTCTCTGGATCAAAGCCATGGCAGGAGAAGCACTTATCTGAAAGAATCGGGCGAACATCTCGCTGAAAGTCAACCTTCTCCTCCGCCGCAACGGCAAACCCAATTGATAAAACTGCAATCCAAGCGATCTTCACAATCATTCTACGGAAAAAATACGGTAACTTCTCAAAATCGCGGCACAATTTGACCGAATTTAGTGGGAATCATCGATAGCCTTGGCAATCGGTGCCTTTTTGGTTACCTCGACACATCAAGATTTGCGAAGCCATCTTTACCGCCATCGATTTCGAATCCGCTGGCACAGCCAAAGGAAAGACCGATTCTCCTGTGCAAGTCGGGCTCGCAACCTGGTCGGCTAAGAGAGACCTTCACGAGCCCTTTGTTTCCTTCCTTCATTGCGATCAAAATATCACTTGGGCCGCACAAAAAGTTCATGGCATCACCACTGATGACCTTCTAGACGCCCCAACCCTCTTGTCGCTGTGGCCCGTCCTGAAAAAACAACTCGCCCATGGCCCAATCGTTGCTCATGGCCACGGAACTGAAAAACGTTTTTTGCGTGCGTTCCCAGGCCACTCCTTCGGGCCTTGGATCGATACTCTTCAACTGGCCCGGGCTGCTTGGCCCGGTGAAAAATCTCACTCTCTCGGAGATCTCTGCACCTCGCTGGGACTGGACGACTTTTGCCGACATGCCCCCGGAAAAACCTGGCATGATGCTCTTTACGATTCGCTTGCCTCGCTCGCTCTTCTCAAGCACCTTATCTCCCAACAAAATCTCGCAGAACGACCTGTCGAGGTTCTCCTCCAACCGGACACATCCATCTGGCACCGCTCCCGTCATCAATGAACACCGTTCACGTCAACCTAGGCTCCCGATCCTACGAAATTCTCGTCGCTCCAGGTCTACTTGCCGAATCCGGCTCGCACATCCAAGCCACCGGACTCACCGGGATGGCTGCGATTATCACTGACGATAATGTCGCACCACATTTCCTGGAACAACTTGAAAGCTCGCTCCTGAAGGTGGGATACACTTTCTCCTCTCACATTTTCCCCGCGGGTGAGGCCTCCAAATCGATGGCCGTAGTTGAGAATCTGAACCGCGAACTGATTCAGGCAGGGCACAACCGATCTTCCTTTGTAATTGCTCTTGGCGGCGGAGTAACCGGTGATCTCGCAGGATTTGTTGCCTCTATTTTTTATCGTGGAATACCATTCGTCCAAATCCCCACTACGATTGTCTCGCAAGTCGACTCCGCCGTGGGAGGAAAAACCGGTGTCAACGCACCCGAAGGAAAAAACCTCATTGGAGCTTTTCACCAACCCCGGCTCGTCCTCACCGATCCCAACACCCTGCTTACCCTGCCCGGACGGGAATTTCGGGAAGGCTTCGCCGAGGTTATCAAGCATGCCGCTATACGCGATGAAGCGATGCTTATCGACCTAGCAGCTCTCGATCCGATGGATCAAAATGTTCCCTCCGAATTGATCTCTCGTAACGTGGCCATCAAAGCCCGGATAGTCGAAGCAGACGAACAAGAGACTTCTGGAACTCGCGCCCTTCTCAACTTCGGCCATACCATCGGCCATGGCATCGAAGCCTCTGTTCCCTATGGCACCCTTCTTCATGGAGAAGCGATCTCGCTCGGAATCCGAGCCGCCCTCAAACTTTCGGAAAATCACGCCGGCCTCGCCCCCGATGAAAGCCAACGTATTCTTGCCCTTCTCACTCACTACCAACTTCCGCTCAAACTAAGTGATGAAATTCCTACCGACCTTGTCATAGAAAAACTCCTGCGGGATAAAAAATTCTCCGGTGGTGAGAAAACATTCATTCTTCTCGATCGACCCGGAAACGGGATCACGTGTAGTAGTATTCCTTTCGAGGAAATAGCCCTCACCATCGACTTCCTCCGGTCATGAAAATTCTAGTACATACTGGCGGCGTCTTCCAAACCAATGGCTACATCCTTGCAGAGGATAATGGCACTTGTATCGTCATCGATGCGCCAGCTGAAATCGCTGATTTCTTGGATCAACACTCCCTCCGAGCGACCCACCTTCTGTTAACTCACCAACACCTCGACCATATCGAAGACGCGGCTAAGCTGAGAGCAAAGGGGGCCAAAATACTAGCATTTCAGGACTACGCTCCAGAAATTATCATGGAAAGAAGGCTTCAGGAAATGGGCCTGCCTGTCGAAGCATCACCCTTTGAAGTCGATGAAGTGATCGGCGACGGTCCCACCCTGAAAATCAGCCACTGCAGCTTCGAGATTCATCATGTTCCCGGCCACTCGCCTGACTCAATCTCCTTTTATTTGAGCTCGGAGTCCTTTCTTTTTGCGGGTGATACCTTGTTTAATGGGAGCATTGGCCGAACGGATCTTCCCGGAGGGAATAACGAGCAACTCCTCGACTCCATTCGCCAAAAACTCTATGCTCTCCCCGACGAAACGGCAGTTTTCCCCGGACATGGTCCACGAACCAGCATTGGCCGGGAGAGGCAAACTAACCCGTTTTGCTCTAACAGCTAGACGATCCAAAGTATGACCCGACGCCTAACCCTAACCCTGCTGGCCTTTGTGATCAGCGCTCCTAGCGCCGTTGCAATGGGAAAGCGCCCCGAAAAGAACAGTCTTAGCTTTCATCTGCAGGGAGACCAGTCAGATGGGCCCAAAATGGTTTTCCCCCTACCTATGGGAAATAAAAAGCGTTTTTTTAGAAAGAGCCCGGTCACCTTCAATAAGGAAATCGTCTCACTTAAACACTTCATCACCGAAGATGGAACTTATGGTGCAACTTTCTCTTTCAATAAAACTGCCGCCGGGCGAATTGCCGCTATCACTACCAGTAATCAAGGTAAATGGCTCGTCGCCATGCTGAACGGGCGCCCCGTAGACGCCGTCTTCATCGACGAACCTGTTGGTGACGGAAGGCTCGTCATCTGGCGCGGAATCAAACAAGTCGAAATCATTCGTTTTGAATACGCCATGCCCATCACCGGTGAAACAACCAAGCAGTGGAAGGAGAGAATCAAAGGGCACGAAAAACAACGCAAAACCGCTCAAAAAGAAGCACAAGAAGCACAAACCGAACGGAACCGCCGCCGAAACAATTAAAGATGAAATTTCCCGGAATTCTCTTAGTTCTTTCTCTGACTCTCACAGCAGCCGAACCACTCAAGCTGGTGCTTCCCACCGATAATCGAGCCATCTTTGATGGGAAACCCGAGGATTTCTATATGTATGTCCTCAGACCCTCAGGAAACAAAGCATCTCAACACTGGACTGCTGGCCAATACGGATTTGTTCGTACGATTATTGATACTGAAAAAGAAGGGCCAATCGCCACAAAGTTTCACGAAGGACTCGATATCAAACCCACCAAACGAGATCGAAGCGGAAACCCTCTTGATGAGGTCCGTGCGATTGCAGATGGTGAGATCGTTTATATCAATAATAGCTCAGGCGGGAGCACCTATGGCCGATATATCGTAATTAAACACAACTGGGACTGCGGCCCCTTTTTCAGTCTTTATGCTCACCTTTCACGAGTTAATTCAAAGGTAGGTGACAAAGTCATCGGTGGATCTCCAATCGCTATAATGGGCTATACCGGAGCTGGTATCAGCCGAACTCGAGCACACCTCCACCTCGAACTCTGTATGCTTTCGACCAAAAACTTTAATGACTGGATTGGGACGAAAGCACCCCACGGAATCTACGACGGACGGAACCTCATTGGCATTGATCTCGCCTCTCTCTTTCTGGCAACAAAAGAAAGTGACAAGGTAACAATACCTAAGTTTCTTGAGAGTGATTCTCCCTACTTTAAAGTAGCGATCCCACGGAAAGACGAACTGGAAATCACCAGACGCTATCCCTGGCTAAAAAAAGGAGATCATGACTCCGATAGTCCGTCTTTGGAAATTTCGTTTACCGATTCGGGCATCCCGCTTTCTGTTGTGCCAAGCCACCGTAAAGTCACGAAGGCAACTATCACTTTCGTTCGCACTACCCGCTCAAAGCATGAGTTTTATACAAGGGGACGTCTGACCGGGGTCGGCCGCAAGGCCAGCCTCACTCGCAACGGACGTAAATTTGTTGCGCTGTTCACAAACGAATATACCAAGCCATAACTCAGACTCACGACCGAAAAACCAGATGACTCCTGAAGAAAACCTCGCCTCGCTTGGCCTCGAAATCCCCGATGTCGCTACCCCACTTGGATCATATCTTAATGCTAGCCGGTCCGGGAACCTCCTTTATATTTCGGGAGGACTCCCCATCATGGGCGATGAAAAATATCTGGGGAAAGTGCCGACCGAATGTAATGTCGAAGATGCCAATAAGGCAGCTCGCTTAGCCGTCATTACTCGCCTCGCCGTCATTAAATCGGAACTCGGATCAATCAATCAGGTCGCTCGTATTGTTTCGGTCTCAGGCTTTGTGAACGCCGCGCCTGATTTCACAGACCACCCTCAGGTTGTCAATGGAGCCTCGGATCTCCTTGTCGAAATCTTCGGTGAGATCGGAAAGCATTCCCGCACTGCTGTTGGCTGTTCCTCTTTACCTCTTGGCGTTGCTGTTGAAGTCAGCCTTATTGTTGAGGTAAAACCCTGAATTTTATGGAACTTCCCGAGCGCGTCACCCTTCCATTTTCCCTTGAGGAGTTCCCGGAAATTATTGACGTTCGCTCACCTGCTGAATTCGAGATCGACCATATCCCCGGCGCCATTAATTTGCCGGTTTTGGACAATCAAGAGCGCCATGAAGTCGGACTCCTTCATGCTCAAAACCCCTATAAAGCGCGCCGACTCGGTGCGACCTTGATCACAAAGAACATGCACCGTCACCTCGCCGGATCCCTAAAGGATAATCCTAACTCATTCGCTCCGCTCGTTTATTGCTGGCGTGGTAATCTGCGATCCAACTCGATGGCCCTTATTTTTCGAGCCATTGGTTGGAGGTCTCGGGTTCTAACCGGAGGCTATCAAGCTTGGCGTAAGCACCTGAGCGCAGACCTCGATCCACTGATCGGCGCAAGTAAGCCAAGGCTCATCATTCTGGGCGGTCTGACTGGCTGCGGAAAAACCCGCTTACTTCATGAACTAAATCGCCAAGGGGCTCAGATTCTTGATCTTGAGGGACTTGCAAACCACAAAGGATCAATTTTAGGCAACGCTCCCGACAGTCCGCAACCTGGTCAGAAGCGCTTTGAATCCCGACTTTGGGAAGAATTCCAGAAGTTTGATCCAAACAAACCGGTATTTACTGAAGCCGAGTCCAATCGAATCGGTCGCCTACAGTGTCCGCCACCTCTGTGGAAACGCCTCGGGGAAGGAAAAGTGATACTGGTTGATCTCCCCTTACCAGAGCGAGGTAAATTACTCGCGCTCGAATACGAGCATTTCATCGCAAACCCCCAATCACTCAAGGACACCTTGGATGGCTTACGGAGGCTGCGTGGTCACGAACAAGTTGACGAATGGCATCGTCAAATTGACGCTTGTGATTGGCCCACCTTCCTCGAGTCAATTCTCTTGAAGCACTACGACCTTTGCTACCGGCGACCTGGGTCAGAAGATTCTATTTATTCCGAACCCATTGCTACTGTCTCAATCACTAGCGCTAGCGATAGCGATTATGAAAATGCGGCGGCTGAGCTAATCGCTAAACACTCGTGATTGACGTCCACAATCACCTTCAAGATCCAAGATTCCTCGGTAGACAAAGCGAGATCATCGAGACCATGAAAGAGACCGGCATCACAGGCTGTGTCGTGACGGGAACATCGGAAACCGATTGGCCAGAAGTCGCCCGTCTCGCTGATAAATTCCCAGATTTTATCAGCCCTGCCTTCGGACTTCATCCTTGGAAGATCAACTCCCGCTCATCGGTTTGGCTAGAAACTCTGAAAAACTATCTCCATCGATTTCCCCATGCCACGCTCGGTGAGTGTGGCCTCGATCGCTGGATGAAATCTCCGAACCTAGAGGATCAGCACCAAATCTTTCGGGAACAAATGAATCTTGCTCTTTCCCTAGATCGTCCGATCACCATCCACTGCCTAAAAGCCTGGGGTCCTATGATGTCCGAGCTTAGGGGGCTCCAACGCCTTCCCCGCTTTCTTTTCCACTCATTTGGCGGGTCACTAGAGATAGGGGAGGAAGCCGCTCGCATGGGAGGCTTTTTTTCGTTTTCGGGATACTTTCTCCAACCTAAAAAAGCTAGGACTCGCGAAATTTTTAGTCGCCTCCCAATTGAACGAATCCTTGTTGAAACTGATGCTCCTGAGATGGCGTTACCGAATCCAAAGTTTCAATTCAAAAACCTCAATCATCCCGCAAATCTTGCCTTTATCTCCCGTGAACTTGCTAAAATCTGCGATACCGAACAGGAAACATTCACCACAAACACATATGCCTTTTGGGGAGAAAATCAGAAGATTCGTTAGTCCACAAAAAAGGGCGCGGTTTCCCGTGCCCTTTGTAATCTGAATCTTATACCTATCCCACCTAGTGAGATCGGCAGAACTCCTCGAAACGACTAATCCCCTCGTTTAGAACATCTAGGGTGGTGCAATAACTAATGCGAACACCCATATCGTGACCAAAAGCCACGCCAGGAACCGCAGCCACTTTGTAACGGGTCAAAAGCTTGTCGCAGAGGTTGACCGACTTGAGGCCGAGGCCAGCGCAATTCACGAAAAAGTAAAAGGCTCCCTTGGGTTCAACAACACTCACATTCGGAATCGCCTTGAGACGAGCCAGCATAAATTGCCTACGCACGTCATACTCCCCACGCAAATTATCGATGAACGGAGCTGATGCCTCGTCAGTGAGCGCAGCAAGTGCTCCATATTGAGCAAAGCTTGTCGCATTCGAACTAGTGTGCCCCTGAATAGTCGAAAGTGCCTTCGCAATAGTATCGGGAGCGGCCGTATAACCAATTCGCCAACCGGTCATTGAGTGTGATTTGGAGAATCCATTGACAGTTATAGTGAGTTTGTAGGCATCTTCATTGACCGATGCCACGCTAACGTGCTTCTCCTCGCCATAAACTAGGTGTTCGTAAATCTCGTCAGCGAGAATTATGATATCCTCGTAGGAGGCGACTTCTACAATTCCTTCAATTTCTTCGCGGCTGTAAACCGAGCCTGTTGGGTTACCCGGAGTATTCAAAACAATCATCTTAGTGCGAGGAGACATCGCGTCTTCGAACTCCTCAGCTGTGATCTTCCACTTGTTACTCTCTTTGGTCTCTACCATCACGGGAACCCCGCCAGCTAATTTTACCATCTCGGGGTAGCTCACCCAGTATGGGGAAGGAATGATCACTTCATCCCCTTCTTCAATAACGGCAAGGATCGCATTGTAACAGGCCTGCTTTGCGCCTGAGGTGACACAAATCTGGCTCGGGTCATAGTCAACGTTATTTTGAGTCTTAAGCTTGGTTGAGAGCGCCTCGCGTAGCTCTGGAATTCCTGCAGCGGGAGTGTATTTTGTTTTTCCTTCCGCTAAAGCAGTGTATGCCGCCTGCTTGATGAAATCGGGGGTGTCACAGTCTGGCTCGCCGCCAGCAAGCCCGTAAATTTCTTCACCTGCAGCTCGCAGTGCCTTGGCCTGATTGGTAACGGAGAGGGTCAGCGAAGGAGTTACTGAGGTTACGCGATTTGAGAGACTTTCCATGATGTTGTTTAGATAAGTAATACCCCAAAACCGGGAAAAAACATCTATGGTAGCGATTGTCGCGTTTCTCCCCGAGGAGCGGAAGATTTCTGCACCTGAGAAGTCATCCTTGCAAGGCAAATGAGTTTTGTCCGTGGATTTTTTTGTGACTCCGTGACTTAAGCCCATCAGGGGGTATCGAAACTTGCAGTCACCCACTTTCCGATCTTTTTGTCAGAAACCAGCTGGAATCGACATTCCTTGGCCTTAGATAAAACTTCCTCCCATTGCTCGGCTAGGATTCCTGATAAAATAAGCCGTCCCCTGCTTTCGATCCATTTTGTCATCAAAGGAAGAGCCTCAACGAGGACTGTCGAAAAAAGGTTGGCTGCCACCACCTGAAATTTTTGGGAATTCTTCCACTCGAAAACATCAGCTTCAAAGATCTCAATCCCCGTAATTTGGTTTCGCTCAATATTTAGAGCCGCCACCTCAACAGCCTTGGCGTCGAAATCAAACGCCTTGACCTTCCCCGCTCCTAAAAGCTTACCAGCGATTGCCAAAACCCCACTTCCAGTTCCCAGATCCAAAAAGCTCCAGCCAGAAGGAACCCTCTCCGAATGGTCAACCAATAATCTCAGGCAAGTCGCAGTAGTCGGGTGATCGCCGGTTCCAAAAGCCATCTCCGGAGGAACTACAATGACTTTTTTATCAGGATAGATTCCCTTCGCCACCTCAACCTGTGAAATAATGAGACGATCTCGAATCATCAACGGCTCGACCTTAGGAGCACTCATCGCCACCCAATTCCGTGTTTTCAATTCACGGACCGTTCCTCCGAATTGCTCCTTTATCTCGAGCGCTCCTTCCTCATTCTCGCAGTAGACCTCGACCCGAATCGACTTACCCCCCTTTATCCCGCTAATGACCGAGTTTGGATTTCCGTAGAATCTTTCCTCCCACGCGTCTGCCCATTTCACGGCGGACAATTTAGACCAAACCCACATCCCGCAAGGTTAGTCAGGCCAACCAAAGACATCAAGACTTAAGAGACTGACTCACAATATGTTCATGCGTAAAAGCAGGTGGCCTCAAATCTCCTAGGTCGACGTATTCCGACCAATTCCGAAGTTTAAAATCATCCCGCGGGTTACCACGAAGCTTGATCCGGCGCTTCCGCTCAACATCATCACAGCTTAGAAAAATGACCTGAACCGAAGTCTTAAAGCGCTCTTCCAGTCCATCTCGCCAACCAGGGTCCCTAATTTCAGAGGTAAAGGGGCCAACAAGAACCACATCGATCTGGGGTAAATTTTCGGCCGCTGTTGCAAACAAACAATCGTAAACTGGAGCACGAAAGGCGGCCTTGTAGTCCGGTGAATCCCGATCGTTGAGGTCCAATCCAGCAAGAACTAATCCAGCACGCACCACCGGTTCAGTCACGGTATCGCTATCCAGAAAACAGGCCCCCTTTTCGGCTGCCAGCCTTCTTCCGTAGGTGCTCTTTCCGGCTCCAGCGGGACCACAAATCACCCAAAGCTGACCCATCAGTATTTGCCAACCTTTCCGGCATCTACGGGCTGGACGAACTTCGCAATAGTCTGCTTGGCATGAGCTTTTCCAGCTTGGGCATCGTAAGCTTCATCAGATCCCTCGAGCTCCATCGCGTAGCCAAAGTGAATTTGATAGAGCTTTTTCCCATCGACCTCCGATTTCAGGGAGAAAGCCGGGTGCTTTTGGTATACTTCGACCCACGCTTGCCGGACGTCTTTCCAATATTCCCCGGTCTTCTCCCAAGTTGTTTCAGCTGCCACGAGTGACGGTTCGCTTATCCGCTCGTAGCGGTTGATCCCTAATTCTTGGCCAACGATTGAAATTTGTCCGCCCTCTCCCAGAGCCACTTTTTGATTCTGCTGGGTGTGAACCCAACCATTGCTCGTGATTGTCAACTCGTGAACACCTTGTAAGACCTGATAATCGCTCCGGACCGCAAATTCCCTGCGGGGTAAAGGCCGCCAGCAAGAATCACTACGCCAGGTTGACATACCACCCGTATGGTTCCAGCGCCCAACGACCTCGTAGCGCGGTGAATCATCTACTTGAAAAACCGCCTGCGTCCACTTTCCTTTTACTTTGCGAGGTTTCATTTTTTCTTTAGCCCAAGTAGAATTCCCGCGGAAGGTTTGAAGATCCGTATCTTCATAGCTCCAATCCTGTCGCCAGTGTTTCATGACCATTGGGCCCATCTCCTTACCCTCTTCATCCTTGAAATACATTACGAGGGTGTGCTGAAGACTGATAAACCTATCCTCGGACGCAAGAACCTGAACATGCTCAGTGCCCCAAGAAAAATAGGGCTTGGGTGGTTTATAACCCTTCGTGAAGCCCATCGTCTCGATAAAATCAAAGCTGACTCGATAACTCCCTGACAAAGCTAAGATTGCCCGACGGTCCTTCTCGATCTTAGAATCTACCTTCTTTTGAAGGCTTTCCCAGTGATCAGAAGGCTTCCCATCGAGGACAACTTCTTGGCCTCGACTCGTCCCACCACGTGGTTGCATTTTCTCAACCTCCGAGAAAGGCCAAGCAAAGACATGGCCACGAACAACCTTTTTCTCCTTCTTTTCAACCTCTTCAGCGTGAGAAAACAGAACAAAAACAGCACTAATCAGGATTATCCACTTCATGGTAGTAACATTTATGATTTTTCTAAAATTGCAACAGACCAAAATCTCAATGATTTTAAAATCTCCTCATTATTTAATATGATACTGGGAAGGGATAACGAATCATCTCACTCGAAAATAAAACGAATCCCCCAAGAAATCCATAAAGGCATCGTCACAAGAGCTACGATCGAAGTTGCGATGACACCCTGCACGGCCACCCCCGGACTCCCACCGTAGTGGCGAGCCACAATGATTGGCGCGACCGCAGCCGGCATTGAAGCCTGAACCAAAAGGACCTGCTTTAGCTCTGGGATCACAGGCAACCATTTGGCCGCCGCTAGAAATACAACAGGCATTATTACGATTCGCACTAAAAGCGATCCAGTCGCCACTTTTTTGGAAATTCGCTCTTTTCCAATCAAATCATACATCATCGCTCCAATCAAAACTAGGCCAATCGGGAAGGCACAAACTCCGAGCCATGAGATCATCTGACGGACGCCAGCGCCTACGATCCCTCCTCCTGATTCCTCAAGAAACTGCCATCCCCCTGTCGAGGAAAGGGCCACTCCCAATACAACCGAAACCGTTGGCCCATTTATTAGGAGCTTGGGATTACCAAAAACCGACCCCGTCATGATCATCACCCCGACCATCCATAACGCGATTTCAACACCGAGACTGTGTATAAAAAGGACCCCATAAACCTGCTCGTTACCATTCATTGAGACGAACAGTGCTCCCAGAAGCGGGATCGCAATATAACCATAATTCTGCGTTCCCACCGCAACACAAAAAGTCCGCCGGCCATTCCCAGGCTTCAATCCGAGCCCAAGTCCCATCAAATAAGCAACCGCCATACCCAAAATCACCAGTCCAAATCCCAACCCCACGCCCCATGCCAAAACATCAAAATGTCTCACCAAATCATTACCCAAGGTTTTATCCAAAATCAAACAAGGATAGAGGCAATGAATTACCATTTTCAGCATCCCCTTTTCCATTTCCGGAGTCACCACTTTCGTGGCCCTAAGGAACAATCCTACTCCTACCAAGAGGTAGACTGGAAGGATCGCCTGCAAGATAACCGAAAAACTCACGCTCTTATTTGCATCGTTGCAGCTTAATCTGCAAGCAGTATGAAAAGAGCCTGTTTTATACTGAATTTCAAGCAGTCACATTAAAGCTCCTTCTTTCGTCTCTTTATTGCCGCGTTCTCTGCTTATTCGATTTGGCTTCTTCACGAGCTTTTTTACGCACTGCACGTTTTACTTTTCTCTTCACCTTGTCATCTGAAGTGGGCTCATCAGTAATACCCAAATCTTTTTTCAACGCCTTGGGCACCGTTACCGCTTTACCTTTAATTTCGAGTTTTTTCACGATGGCGATCTGCCTGTCAACCTGACCGGTTTTAGCAGCATTCCCTCCGAGAATGAACTCTCCAAAAGGACGACTAAAAGTATCAGCCCCCTTCAAATTGAATCCTCATTCCGGCAATGACGAACGTATCAAAGAATCTATGGTCAGAAGCGCCTTAGAAGGTCTCTCCTGGAAAATTATCGTAATCGTCTACGTGAAGACGGCAGAAATTGAATCCGCACTTGAAATTAGCTCGATTAACTTTTTTTTGCCCTGATACGGAGGATGGTTCGAGCGTCGGTTATCTTTAGGCCACGAATTGTGATCAACCCTAGAGCGCCAACTTTGGTTTCACCTTTTGCAGAGCCAAATTCCCATTTAAAACGTTCTCCGGGCTTGATCTTGAAATTTTGCAATCGTCTCAAGGTAACATCAGAGGTTGCAGAGGTGGGAATCTTAAATTTGGTATCCAAATGGTTGGAGGAAACAAGGAAGAGCGATATCTCCAGAATTTCCGCAGTATCCTTAAAATTCTTCCAACGAAAGAACGCATTGATCTGACCTGCTTCTTTACTGTTTAGATTATCGGGCCAAGGAAGTTTAGAGTTACACGAAGCGTTGGCAAAAACTGGATAGGGCTGATCCTTGCTCATGCTGAGCCAGTCGAATGAATCGATCAGATCGTTGGTCTTTTTGATGTTTGCTGAGTTATTTGCGTGACCGAAAGGACCCCAGTAGCAAAGAAATGCGTAATTTCGATCGTTCATCGCCTTCGAGAATAAATCGTGCCCGTCGGACCAGCGATCGTTGTGTCCCGAGTAGTCGATACAGAGCGGTGGATCATGAAAAATTACACCGTTAGGAATTTTTCTTGGAGGTAAAAACATTCGTTGTGAAGCGTGCTCCACCCCGGCCGGGACATTTGCTTTGATCGCTGCGAACACATCACCGTGGCGCAGTCCGATTCCAAGCGTCCCGCTACCGCCCATCGAATTACCCGAGAGGTAGACGCGATTTCGATCAATCTTGTAATGTTTGATTGCCCACGCGACAGTGGCCATCACGCGTTTTTCAACTGGCTTGGTTTCGCCTCCAGAGTTCTTCCTAGTAAGCTCCTTGTCTCCGCGGTGCATTCCTCCCCACCACCAATCGCCCTTGTTCTTTCGACAATCGAGGTAGAGAGCATAGTGGTCGTCAGGCGAGCGGTAGATATCGTGATTGCCGACTGTCTTGGTGCAATTGACGCAAGAAAAAACATCATGACCAGCCGAGTGTAAAACAACATACAAGGGCGCATTATCACGAACGATTTTAGGGTGCATCACGACAAACGTGTCTTGCTGCGGCGCTTGGTATTCCCACTCCGGTTGCACACCGTGCTGAAAGACTTCGATTGTGCGATCATTGATGCTAGTCTCTCCATTGGGGTGATCGGCCAGTGCCGGCGGCCAAGCAAAGGCAGAAAAATTGAAAGGGGCTAGTAGAACTAAAATGCTAAGAAGTATTTTCATTTGACTGCGGTAGCCTGAAGCAAAAATCCCACCGAGGCCAGCCTGCCACCAAAAGAAGGGCCTTCTGTAGGTATTAATAACGGAAAAGTTACAATTTCCTAAAGACATAACCAAATATCGCCAGCCAATTCCCAAAAGGGGCTCCCCTCTACGAATTTTGGTTGAAACCAAGCCAAGAAATTCTAGCCAACGAGAATCACCCTGTATAAGCCGCGAGAACAGAAGACAATCTTACCCCTTCAAATTAAACCCCTTCGCGAATGAAAAGTGACGCACCCGACAAAGAATCTAAAGTCAGAAGCGCCCTAAAAGGGCTTTCCTGGAGAATCATAGCGACGCTGACGATTATTTTAATCGTCTACGTGAAGACGGGAGAAATCGAATCCGCGCTAGAAATTGGCGCGATTGAATTTGTTATTAAATACCTACTCTATTTCGCGCACGAAAGAGCATGGGCACAAATCCCATTAGGATCGGCTAGCACGATAGCTAAAGGTTGAGAGGTGAAACCCTATCAAATAAGGGACGAAATGGAGTTTCTATTCACCTCCATGTAACTTTGTAAAGAGTGGTAGTTTCAAAGCCCCCTGATCCGCCGCAGTTTGGACACTTTCTAAAGTTCTCTATCCTGCCCAACTTACCATCCCCAAAACAAGTTCCACACTTCAGTTTACTCTCGACCAAAACATGCACGGGAATTCCAGCTTTAATCACACTCAAAAATTGATCATTGTTCAAAGGCTCCTCCCCAACCTCTCCTAAATTACTATTCAGCCTGTCGAGAATTTGTCGCAGAATATCTCTCTTTTCGTGCGGCTTTCCCTTTTCGGTTCTGCTCAATCGAAAACCTAATAATTTTATTGGAGGTTGGATATTATCATCATCCTTAGAGAGCGGAGCGGATCCGCGTCCCCTACCATTGGATTGATGCGCAGGCATAATTTCTACGAAGCCTAACAACTTATCCGGATCTGTAAGTTTGAGTTTTTTCAGCCGTTCCAGCCGTTCTGAGAACAATTCGATTTTATTGGCTGCATCTCTCTCACTTTTTGCTCTCTTCTCCTCCGCCTCAGCAATCCTCATCTTTTCATTTTTTTCTTCTTCAAGAATCCGCTCCTCTTCAAGAATTCGGAGGCGCTTTTCCTCCGCTTCTTTTTTTTCCACAGATCTAGAAGTGAGCAAGCCCCTTTCCTGAAGTAGTTCGCCATTACACTTTTCAATCAAGTTTCTCGCAGCAGAAGAAATTTCTGACGCATCTACGTCACTGTAGAAAAAATCCCAATTACCTATTGTCACCAGTCTTTTGTAGAGATCCCCGGTAGACTTGATTAAATTCGTGTTCGCCAAAAACTGTTTAGAGTCAGGGCTTATTCTGTGAAACCAAAGGAGAAATTCCTCGCCATTCCCAATTTCTAGTTCTGATTGTGCGAAAATAAAATTTCGCTCTCCCGCCAAGGGAGTTGAAAATCTTCCATCTGCGTCGGTCGTAAAAAAAGTCACGCCGTGACTTTTTTGCCGTAACTGATCAAGCCCGTCACTAATCCTTTTAGTAAGTGATCGAAGAGATTCTTCGTCTGAACTTCCCTCAGAAAATTTTGGCTCATAACTCGTAATTATAGAGGCACATTTGGAGACAAATCTATCATCCCATTTTTCACCCAATTCTTTACTAGGATCAGAAACGAAAATGTCTGGTCTCACCTTCCAGTCATTGAGAGCCGATTTAAATGACTTAAACTCGCTCTCGAATTCAGCACGATCAAACACCATTTGCCGTTCGCTCTTAAGCACCAAGCTAACTTGTCCTCTTAAATCATTCAGCAAGTTAGAAACAGCTTCTTGGTCTACGACGTAGACGTCAAGAAGACCTAATTTCACATTATTCCTATCCTCTGTCACGATGAAGGCTTGGCCCTCGATATCTCTCGTAACTGACCCTTTCTCAACTTTCTTAAATCTATCGCAACCGCACAAGGCCATAACTGCAAGCAAGACGGCAAAAAATATCTTTAGCTTAGAAACTCGCATAACCTTTTCCTTACCAGCAATTCAGAGCAAATAATTAACCTCCCAGGTTTATTCAAGTTCATAAGTGATTTTTAAATGGACCAGCCCTCACTGCGGGGAAAAACGATGC
>DIHU01000074.1 GCA_002420315.1 Akkermansiaceae bacterium UBA5688 | reverse complement strand
AAGTAAAACACTCCCTGATCTCCTTCGGTTCCTAGCTCCCGCTCCTGTGGGACCTGATTCGTAGCGCTACGAAAATGAAAGTTCCCTCGTCCACCCTTTCCCGGCTCAAGTAAAACAAATTCCTGCCCTTCTTCAGTCAAATCGCAAACCGGAACGAGATCTACCCCTTCCTCGCTACGCTCCATTTCAACCGCTTCCTGAACATCAAAAGCAGGGCTACGATAAACAACCGTTCCAGGGGGAACTCGCCCCATCTTAGTTTTTCCGTCTCGTCCATGCCGCTTCCAACTTTGCCCATGGGCGCCATCTTCTGCATACAACTTCGGGTCATAATGAAAATTACGAAGATTGTCGGTGTTCCCATCAACCACCAACTTCACTTTCCCACCATCACCACCATCACCACCGTCGGGGCCTCCACGGGGAACAAATTTTTCCTTACGAAAACTTACCGCTCCGTGCCCACCATTTCCGGCGCGACAGTGAACACGGATATGGTCAACAAATGACTTATCTCTTTTCATGCGCTAATCTTTCCAAAGGTATTCATCAAGGAAACCTCAAGTGCGAGCGCCTCCACGACATTTGTTTCCAATAAGCGTCGCAGCTCTTCCATGGCTGCAACCCGTCGTAATAGCACGTCTAAATCTTCATCTTCCACCGCTTTTTTCATCACCTCTTCATGCTCGGGAAAATCCAGGCCTTCGCCACCAGCTTTCAATCGGAGTAAATCACCGACCCAAGCATGAATGGTCTCGATCATTAAAGCACGCTCACCCAAGTAATCCGCGGAAGCTTGCGCTAGATACATTTTCTCCCGATCGTCTATCCACTTGGAATCAACAATCTTTTGATATTTCACTTTGTCTTCCTTCAATAAGACAGCATACCCCTTCTCAATCTCCATCTTGCGGTCGCGGAGCAGAGTTTCGAGACCTGCTTTGACAGCCAACCCGGTTTCTAATTCACCAATCCCGTCGCGGGTGACACTTTCTAAAAGTGGCAAAATCCGCTGCACCTGCTCCGGCCTTTCGGCTCCCGCTGTTGCCGCCAATGCAATGTGAACACAGCGCGACCAAATTGTGGTGAGCAACTTCACGGGCTCGCTTGAAAGTAAAAGTAAAATACTTTCGCGCGGAGGTTCTTCTAACGTCTTTAGAAAAGCATTGGCCGCGGAGTCCCCCATCCTATCAGCGTCTACAATCACCCCAATCTTCCAAGTTCCTTCAGGGGACGACTGGTTCATCATTTTTTCGAGAGCCCGAATGTCATCCACTGCAATTTGTCGAGACTTGGACCGGGGACGAACCACGCGAATATATTCTCCTTCTTGTTCAGAGAGTAGAGGAGCCTCTACTTCAACGGGCTCTCCCCAAAGATCATCTCCTTCATCCTGCTTACCATTAAGAAGGTGCGCCATTTTTGCGGCCAAATCTTCCTTCCCGCCACCCTTAGCACCTGTCACCAAAAAGGCATGCGCAAGCCGTCCCCGCTTGTGAGCCACCGAGATAAGGTCAAATGCTTTGGCTACCGAAAATGCCATATCCCAAAACTAACCGTCACCCGTGCAACGAGCAAGATTATGTCGACATCGAAATCTCGGTGCATTCTGGTCTTAATCTGTCACCCTATTGACATGCTGAAACTCGTTTCACTTCTTACCATTTTTTTATTTCTTAAAGCTCAGGCCTATCGAGACCCCATCAGGCTCACCCATGGCCCAATGCTTGGGAAACCAACCAGTAGCTCAGTTGCTGTTTGGGGGCGGACTTCCGAACCCGGAGGATTTATTGTAAAATTCGGAACGAAGCCATCTCAATTGACCCATTCCAGCCTTCCCGCAAAAACCGAGATCGATCGAGACAATACTGGAGTGGCTAATTTGACAGGCCTTAAAGGAGATACCCGCTACTACTACCAGATCTTCGTGAAAGACAATCCTCACGGTCTCCCTGGGACTTTCTTAACCTTACCATCAGCGGAGGAAAGTCGGAACCCCGAACATAACCCAAAAGGCCTATTCAACTTTCGGTTTGAAGTTGGATCCTGCGCAAACCAAAATCCGCTTCACGGTATCGGCCACCGCTCACCAGTTTACGAAAACCTCAATCAAGACTGGGCTCATAAAACTCACTTCCATATTATGAACGGTGACTGGCTCTACGAGGAGCTCCGGACATACCAACCCGAAGCCTGGCGCCTCATTCAAGGACAAGATACCCTGCCACCCACCGTCAAAACTATGCCCTCGATCGTCGGAGTGTGGGAAAACTACAAACTCTACCTCAGTCGAGGAAATGAACTAGCCCAGTGGCATCGTAATGTCCCCAGCTACTTCACCTTCGATGATCACGAGCTCGTGAACGATATTTGAGGCTCTGCCGAAATTGGCAAACGCCATCGCCGAACCGTATTTCGCGATATAGGAACCCGAGCTTGGTTCGACTACCTTGGCTGGGCCAACCCCGTAGAACACCCCCGCAGGGTCCACGCTGCCCGTGGAAAAATGACCGCCGGCAGCAAGCTGCTCGTCGATCCTTTAACTGATTTCACCAAGCTTCCGATTGATCAGATGGGGACGCTTCACGTGCACTGGGGAACTCCCGAAGCTGGTGTCAACAATCTCAAGTTTGACAATGATGATGGGCATAAGAATTCCTATGTTTATCAAATTACCAAAGTCGTTGACGCCCACACGCTAGAACTCCATATGCCAGCAAAGGTAAGCGATGAAATCACTTACTCGATCGGACGTAATTCCTTTGGGAGATTTCGCGTCGCTAATTGCGAATTCTTTCTCCTCGACACCCGGGGCTCGCGAGACATGCACGACGTCGCAAATCGCGATAAAGAAAGAGTCTCCATGCTCGGAAAGACGCAACGTGAGTGGTTACTCAAATCGATGAAGGAAAGCGATGCTGATTTCTTTTTCCTTACCTCCACTGTCCCCTTTATGATTCCCCACAGTGGCGCAGGTGGTTTTGAAGCCGCTGAAAATAAAGAAGAAGCGTGGACCGGCTTTCTGGATGAACGCGAACAATTAATAAATGAGTGGGACAAGCTCGGGAAAAAAATCTTTGTCATGACCGGCGATCTCCACAATAGCTTCGCTATAAAGATTACTGACAACGTATGGGAGTTCTGTTGTGGCCCACACAATAGTGTGACTCACGTTCCCAAGCATGACGAAATGAATCGTCCTGCTACCGGCATCTTCGACTGGGGTCCTCGTAAGTGCGACATCCGCTGGAGCTCTTATATCCTCCCCGATCTTGAGCGGCTTTACCCGTATTTCTGTGTCGTCCAAGTCAACAATGTCTTTAACATGCCTCAAAAACTGGGAGATAAACGCTTAGTCGCCTACCCCCACCCACAAATCATTTTTCAGTATTATAACGGTAGAACAGGTGAACTTGCTTACGCCGAAGCAATTTCACTAGATCGGTAACGCCTACTCTGAAATTGCTTTGAGTCTCAGGTAAGCTTCGCCGTTCCCAATCGACAGCGGGTGGCGATAGGTAGAAGTCACGGAGCCGTCTTCAGACATTGCCTCGGGAAGTACTAAAACCCCTTCATCAGTCCAACCAGAAAGATCGTCGCTCACCTGTGCGACGATCCTAACCGCCCTCTCGCCGGGCCCTCGAGTAATAGTCACGGTGAGATAGCTCTCACCATCAATCTCCTTGATTTCACTTGCTAGCTCTCCAGGTGAACTGCCTGAATCACGAGGAAGTGAGCCTAAGGAAAATTCAAAGAAATTACTCCAACCATCACCATCAGGATCGGCATTCTCACCAGAAATTGCAGGATTTAGCAAATCTGCCTCCGAAAATACGACGGCCTGCCATGAAGCAAAATCCAGCCGCCCACCGGGAGAGCCACCTTGAGAACTCGAAATCTTCCAATTAGCTGGATCACCATGATCTTCCCGTCGATCTATGATTTGAAGAGAATGTCCATCGAGATCAGCTAGATCCGGCCACGGCGAAGAATTGTCATAGGCAAACTCATGGATAACCAAATCTTCCTGCCCAATCATCCTCAGCTGTTCTCCACCATTCGAAAGCTGGCCTGAATATTCACCGGCAATCAGCCCGTCAAAATCGGTTCCAAAACGAATCCGAAAGGCATCGATGCTTTTAACTAGCAAAAGCTTCTCCCCCGGACCAAGAACACGAATAAAGGACTCGGAAAAATCAAAAATAATACCATCAGTGAGGCGAACCGAGCTAAGATCGATATTTTCCCGTGAGAAATTCTCCAAGCGAATAAACTCAAAGAAATCGCCATCACCAAAACCAGCATCAATCTCGGCCTGATTGGCTCCAATCGGATTATAGAGGATCTCAGCAATCGCTAAATTCTGGGGGGTCGCCGGCACCGAATCGACGGTAAAGCGAGATGAAGTAATGGCACTCCATTTACCATTTTCAAAACTGCGAGCCTTCACCGTAACTGGCTCATTCACAAAGAATGGCAGATTTCCATTGGCGGCGCGCTTACCGCTCAACCCAATGTCTAGGACCATGTCACTATTACCTGGGGAATTGTGGAGTTCGATTACGATTATATTTGAACCGCTAACTAGAAGATTCGGGTCAATCGGATAGGCTCGGTAATCAGCCTCATTCCCATCATCTGTATCAGACGTCGGAACGGTCGAATAATCTGTCTGTGAGGGTAGATTAGAACCACGAAAGGCCTCCGTGCCATTCACAAAAATCACGATTCCCCCATCAACCAAAAGGTTCGCCGAGAGAGACAAGTAAGCCGCAGAATCATCAATTTCAAAAGTTTTACGGAAATAGCTAGTCGACTGCCGTGGGGGCGACCGATTCACTTCAGTTTCAATTTCAACTGTCACACCACCACTTGCAATCTTGCCATACCCAAGAGGAGCCGAACCACTTTGCCATTCACTATCATCGTAGCCTAATAAGCGCCATTCTGTTCCCAAATCTCCATCTATGGCATTGTGTTTCCAAATCGATCCCTCCTCAATCAACATTTCTTCCTGCAATCCCCCAGTTTGCGAGATGGCATCGGGATTTGGAGCACCACCCAGGATCCTCGGATCAGATCCGTCAGTGGTATAGTAGAGCATGGTATTTTCATTAGTAATGAGCAGCGGATATCCTTCAGACACCGATCCACCAAACTGGCTAAAGGCAGGAGGCGCGATTTCAGGCCACAAATCATTGTCCCGAAAATCCTCACGCACTGGACCAAAAAGGTAACGACGCCGACCGATCGCAGGGTTTATCCAGCGGAGAACCTTACCAGTGTTAACGGCCTGATTTTCGATTAAGCGGAGTAGGTCCTCAAATTCATCTTTTAGCCCGTCAAAGCGGTTACGGATATGAGAGTTCAATTGATCCCGATCATCCAAAATTCCACCATTAAAAAGATGCTTCTGAATCTGGTCAGCAAACAACAATCGAAACTCTTCCCATCGAGTAAGACCCCGCCATAGATCTCGCAATTCCCCTCGCGTCCCGGTTTGACCATTCTGACCTGTTGAAGTGCCCAAAATATAAGTGCGTATCATCTCCTGCGAAACTGGACGATTCCCAGCATTATTCATAGCACCCTCAGCATCCCAGACGTAAAGCCGATACCTACCTTCAGCTGACCGCTCTCTGGCAGCCACCCAATTATTATGCGGCCAATCCCATGTTGCCCCGTAAATATTAAGAAGGTAGTAATTTGCCATATTTTCAACGTCCGCCACCTCCAGCACCTTGTCCCAATTCTGGATGTTTGTGGGTGCATTCAAACGACGAATCATATCGTCCCAAGCCGTCTTATCGCCCTCCGCAATATTATCATTTCCTTCATACTGAAGAACATCCCATTGGGCGCCATCATCATTGCTGTGGAGTGACCGAAAAAATGGCTCCCGGAGACGCTCTACCATATTGTAATAGCCTTTAAGGCTTCCATTTACATAAAGGCTATTGAAGACACCAAGACTAGCCCCATTACCCATATCAGAGCTGAGACGACGAAACAATTCATCAATGATGAACGGATTACGGATATCATTTTTTCCCGCCCGGATCCGAAATCTTTCGTATCCGCTAAAAGTGCGCGCTGGACCATTTAAAGGAAGGCTTACCGACGGGTTCCCATAGTCGTCGCGGAAGTATAGATTGAACGAAGGCTTCTGAACCGCTGAATCAGGCCAGGGAGAAGATGAGGTCTGGGTCAACTGCATCCTTGGACGAGAATACGAACTCGCCGCAATTCTCAATCCCACGTCCGATCGGAAGCCTGGAGTCCCATCTTGGAAATAATACTCGGCATGAATCGGGCGCTCGTAGGCACGACCGCGATTAATCACATTATTATAATCGGAAGGGCGGGAGGGCCGCCATCGATTACCAGGATAAGATCCACCATTAATCGCCAATACTCCAAACGGATCATAAAGAGCACGCTCAGAATCTCCGGCGTAAACTAAAGCTGGACTGGTCCTGACCCGAGGATCCTGATTAATCAGAAAGGTGTGGGTCTTGATATTTGAAGCGATGAAACCGTCGCGAAATGAACGAGCTCGAATCACGTGCCCACGGCGTGAATTAATTGGGCTGAGCGAGAGCGGAAGAGTGTAGTCACTCCCATTCTCAAGCGTTGGTTCGCTACCGTCGGTGGTATAGCGGATTATCACCCCTGGTGTCATCGAAGTGAGCGACACCGCGAGCGCGCCGTCATAAAAGCCTCCCTTTTGACTAAAATCAGGAGCATCAGCTTTCCCAACGAACTCATC
>DIHU01000163.1:16316-27196 GCA_002420315.1 Akkermansiaceae bacterium UBA5688 | reverse complement strand
ATTTGATCAGGACTTTAGAGCTAGACGAACGCCTCGGGCCTTGTGCTCTGTTTCCTCAAATTCTGCGAGAGGGTCTGAATCGGCTACGATGCCTGCGCCAACATGATAGTCGAGGTTTCCATTTTCGTGAATAAGTGTTCGGATGGCGATATTGAATTGTGACTCACCGTTGAAGCCTAGAAAGCCAATCGCGCCGGTGTAGAGCCCGCGGGAGACGGGCTCGAGCTCGCTGATGATTTCGGTAGCTCGTTTTTTGGGCGCGCCGGTAATAGAACCTCCGGGGAAACAGGAGGCGAGGGCGGAGAGTTGGCTGTGTTCCGGAGCGAGAGTGCCGCGAATCGTTGAGACGAGGTGGTGAACATGCTGCAGTTTTTCGAGCTGTAGCATGTCAGTAACTTGGACAGATCCGAATTCACAGACCTGCCCGATATCATTGCGCAGGAGGTCCGTGATCATCACTAATTCAGCCCGCTCCTTTTCGGATCGCTGTAGATCGAAAGCGGATCGAGAATCGAGTTCCGGGTCGGCAAAACGTGGGCGTGTCCCTTTAATAGGCCTAGTCTCGACTTCAGGGCCGGAGAATCGAAGAAAGGTTTCGGGAGATGATGAGAGAATTTCGCGGCCAGCAAGATTGAGATAAGATGCGGTGGGAGCAGGAGAGGAATTACGAAGTTTATTGTACAAAGAAAAGAGTCCTTCTGGAGCACGGCATTTGGCGCGGAGGCGGCGGGAGAGGTTGACTTGGTAAATATCTCCAGCAGCGATGTATTCCTTGATCGTTTTGACGGTTTTGATGAACTCGTCTCGGGGAAGCGAATCTTGCCAAGCTTCGAGTGTAAAATTTGCGCTAGGTTTGGCTTCTCTGATCTGGCTGGAAAGATTACCGATCTCCCACCATTCTCGGGATTGGTGATGAAAAACGAGGAGCTCGGGATAGATTCCAAAGGTAAAGCGGCCATCGTAGTCGATTGATCCGCAGGCCCCGCCCGTCGGAAAGCCGTAATCGGGCGCTAAGGAGGGCGCGTGTTTACTCAAAGCGTCAGCAAGAGCGGCTGGATTTGAGAGATGGCCACGAATAATTTCGGTCGGCCGTGCCCCGATGATCGAGATCGGAGGTGAGTGCTTCGAGGGGAGGTTGCCGGCTGTGTCAAAGAAGACGAGGCCCGGAAGGTGAGCGAGGCCTTTTGCCACGGAATCCGGTTCTGCACGGATGGCGGTAGGTCGAGGCGTGAGATGGGTTCTCGTTTTCATGGGTGTCGGGCTCGTTGACATAGCCTATCCGTTTTCTTAAACTCCCGCCCCTGATGAAGAATTCACGAGTTTCCCGCAAGCCCAATTTGGGCATGTTTCATATCTCGTGCTGGATAATCGGATTAGTGGCCTTTGTGCAATTAATGTCGGTGGGTGCTGCTTTGGCCTTCAGAAACCAGCAGATTTCTCAACCTAAGGAACGGATTGTGAAGGAATATGTGGTTGTGCCTGGACCGCCTTCGGCGGTTGTGACAGCGGGCGACGAGAAGCCCGAGCCGATTACGGTGGTGCCTCCAAAACCGCTTCCTGAGATGAAAGAGGTGCTTACGGATCTTGAGTCGGTGACAAAGGTCGCTGAGGAGGAAGTCCTGAATCTTCCTCCCCCTGTTTTGGATCCGATTGTTGAGGCGCTCTTAAAAGATGCCCGTCAGGCAAGGGTGAGAGGTGATTTGATCGAAGCATTAACAAAGTTACAGGAGGCCGAAATTCGGGAGCCAAGTGATCCCAATGTTCTTTATAGTCTGGGTGCAACCTACGAGGCGTTTGGGATCTTTGACAAAGCGCGGGACTATTATTACGAGGTTTTTAATTTGGGGCCCAATGCTGGATCACTTTTCGAGAAGGCGAGTTTTAAGGTAGCTCAGGGCTTAGTCCCTGACGTTAAGAGCTTGGCCCGCTTGGGTTGGGGGCGAATGACCAACCCGATTCAAAAGCAAAATGGTGAGCGCCGGACCTTAATTTTGCCGGTGGAAGTCGATACTAGTAAAGATTTCGACCCGATGTTGTTTACTCCAAGAGTCCGATTCTACGAGGAGGTGGATGGCAAGATTGTTCAGGCAATCATCCGACAAGGAGACTCTGGAAGTGAATGGGTGACTGGAGCTGCCGATTGGAAAGACGGCGAGGAAATTGCGGAAGTTTGGTACTTTGTGCCAAATCAAGATCCCGCGACCGGTCTCCTCTTCGGGCAACGGAAGTTTTATGGTTTTGTCGCCGAGCTCTACTACGATGGGCGCTTGAGTGACATTCGAGCATACCCGCGCACCTTACTTCGTGAGGGTTTGGGTGAATCAACGATGGAGGAGCTGCAGCGTGATCTTGATAATCTCGATGGGCTTGATCTTGAGGATCTGAGCGAAGGGAATTCGCTCTTGCCGAAACTTAATTTATTTTTTCCTGAGCCCGGAGCAGAGCTGGATCCTAAATCGGAGTCGTTTGGTGAAGGGAATTAAATTATTTTTCAGATAATTCTTTCGAGATGACGTCAGGCGGAATGCGCAAGGAAGGAGATATTCTAGGGGATTATCGCTTGCGGCACGTTGTTAGCGAAGGGCGGTTTACTCGCACTTGGGAAGGAGAGCAGCTCTCGATGCAGCGGATCGTGATGATCGAGATGTTGCGCAGTAAGGTCATGCGGCAACCAGGGCTGGTGGATTCATTCATCTCTGATGTGCGTGCGAAAGCTACGGTAAACCACCCCGGAATCGGAGTAGTTTATGAGGTTTTTACAAATGATGAGGATACTTTTTTTTCTAGGGAGAAGCTGGAGGGCGAAAGCCTAGAATCGTTATACCAATCAGGGAGTCGTTTTGCCCCTTTGGAGATTGTCGTTTTGTTGGGTCAGATTGCAGACGCGATGTGGCAACTTAAAATTGAGGAAGTCGCGACGGTTGATTATGAACTCCATGATTTTTTGATAGCCAGCAAGGATGAAGTAAGGGTCATGAATCTGGCGGTTGAAGGAGCGCGCGATGAACAGATAGAAACACGAACGAAGCAATTATTAGGCGGAGTTTTCGACGCGATGATCAGGCCGGGGTTGCCAGGTGCCACTAGGTTGAAGTCACTTTGTGATTTTATGACCGATGTGAATCGGCCGGTGCCCCTCACCTGGAAGCAAATTCTCGATTTGAGTCATCAGGTTCGCGATCAACTACAAGGTAAAAAAAAGGCGGTTCCCACTGTGGCAGGATCTTCGGAATATCAGATGAGGGAGCCACAGAAAGTCGCCGCCTCTTTTTGGGCGCTTATTGCAGGGGTGGCTTCAATCAGCGGGGTTATTTTTTTGATCGTTTTTTCTGGCGATAAGAAAAATACGGCTCCAGCCCAAACAAGCTTCGAAATGAAGGCCTACATCGAAATTCCCCCCGGGCGCTATAAGATCCCGGGTGGGTCGGAAGTTTCAATTCGTGAGGGATTTGCGATGAGCCGGACTGAGGTAACTCTGGCGCAGTATAAGACTTTCCTAGATTTTCCGGATCATCGAAGATTCCAGCACCCCGAGCAACCAGTGAACAAAAAGAATCATAAACCAAATGATTGGGATGTTGTTTGGCCAGCGGCGGTTAGGCGCAAGACCTGGCTCGGTCGCGCCATGACGATCGAGTGTCCGGTCGTCGGGATCGATTGGTGGGACGCTTATGCGTATGCGCAATGGAGTCAGGGACGTTTACCGACCTTATCGGAGTGGGCGGTGGCTGCTGGGTATGAAGGTCAGTCGCTTGATGTTTCATTGTGGGGGCCTGTGGGCCATGACCAGATGGATGTAACCGGGATTGGATTAGCTGGAATGGCTGGAAATGTCCGCGAGTGGACCGCGGTCTCTGAGATTAATCCGGCGGAATCGCTTGCACCAAAAGCTTACGTTGCTGCTGGGGACTCTTTCGAAAATCGCGATGGTGGAATTTTGGCTCGTCTTTGGCTCGACTCCCGCAGTGCTCGGCGCAGCGATCTTGGATTTCGTGTGATTGCAAAAAAGTGAAGATGCCCAAACATAGTTTGAGAGTCAGAATCGTTGACTTTTAGGGCTTAAAACGACTTTGTGAAACTTTTCACAAAGAAAAACTTGCTTGGAGCGATGGGTGTCGTTAAACCCCGCCAGCTCGTCACGTAGGGCTAAGTCAATGTTTTCGTTCATCCGATTTTTCACCCTGATTTCCGTAGTGCTGTTTGGTTCTTCTCCGTGCGTAATGGCAGCCGAAGGCCACGACCATCTTCCGGCGAGTGCCGAAGTGCTCTTTGAGCTTGGTTGGTTCAAATTCACCAACTCGACCCTGATGATGCTCATTGTTGCGGTTTTCCTGATAGTAGTGGCCCAGTTGGCTACCAAAAAGGTCACCTTGGTTCCAAGTCGCCTCCAAAACGCCGTCGAGTGGATTCTTGAGAGCCTGATTGATTTCATGAGTGGTGTCCTCGGTGAATCTCTCGCCAAGCGCACTTTTTGGTTTTTTGGGACCCTCTTCATCATGATTCTCTTCTCCAATTGGATGGGCTTGATTCCCGGAGTTGGAACGATTGGATTCTCCAACGTGACTCCTGACGGGAATCCTTACCCAGGAGATACTTTTACTCCACTCCTCAGAGGGGCAAACGCCGACCTTAATATGACCTCCGCCATGGCGATTGCTTTTGCTCTTCTCTGGTTTTATTGGGCGATCACTGAAACAAGCGTGAAAGAGTTTTTCGCTCACATTTTTGCTCCAAAAGGAAAGTTTCAAGGCGTGATGTTGGTAGGAATGATCGTGGTCTTCTTGTTCGTAGGCCTGATTGAGGTGGCTTCGATCGCCTTCCGGCCAGTTGCTCTGATGTTCCGACTATACGGCAACATTTATGCTGGCGAAAACATGCTGGAGTCAATCATGAACATTGTTCCGATCGATGCTCTGAAATGGCTGGCTGCTCTTCCGTTTTATTTTCTTGAATTGCTCGTGGGTCTGATTCAAGCCTTGGTTTTCACTCTTCTTTGCGCGGTCTTCCTTCGCTTGATTTGCGAACACGAACATGATGACGAACACGCCCATTAGTATTTATACACAATCTTCCGGTAGGACCATGCCTAGACAAGTGTGGATGCCGGGATCCCAAAACCAAACCAAAATAAGAAAATGACAGAACTACTCATGTTCCTCCTCGCAGCCCTCGAAGGCAAGTTTCACGTTGGTCTCGCAGCCGCTGGCTCCGGTATCGGTGTGGGGCTCGTAGGAATGAAAGCAGCCGAAGCCACCGGACGCAACCCTGGTGCCGGTGCTGACATCCTTAAGATTTCCATCATCCTCGCGGCTCTGATTGAGGGAATCGTATTCTTCGCGATCTTCCTCGTCTAATTAATAGATTCGCTGGCCCGGGATTTTTTAAGATATCTCGGGCCAGCAATTCCTCATAAATTTTCCTCCAAGGGCCCACCAATTCTAAACTATCCGTTCAACTATGACTGTCTCAGCATTCATTCTGGCAGCAACCGATGCGACTACCGAAGTTGCCAATCAAGGACCCGTGGAAAAGATTGTCGACAAATTTGGTCTTCACTGGAGTCTCTTTATCTCCCAGCTCGTTGCATTTCTTATTGTCTGTTTCTTGCTCAAGAAGTTTGCCTATGGACCAGTGATGGAAATGCTTGAGCAACGTAAACAGCGGATCGAAGACGGAGAGGCAAAGCTTCTCGAAATTGAAAAACAACTCGAAGAGAGCGAAGCCCAAAAGGCGGCTCTTCTTGAAAAGGCCAATATCGACGCCAAGCGCATGATTACGGAGGCAAGGGACAGCGTCACCGCACTTAGCGAACAGAAAGCCCAGGAGGCTGTCGCCCAAGCTCAAACTATTCTTAACAAGGCCCAGGAGGCCGCCCGTGCCGAGCGTGCCGCCATGGCCGCCGAGCTTAAGCAGGAATTTGGCCGTCTCGTCGTCGCTACCACCAGCCAGGTCGTGGGTAAGGAACTCAACGCGGCAGACCAGAAGCGGATCAACGACGAAGCCGTTTCGAGCCTTAGCTAGATTTTCCCATTCCAATCCGACGATGAAAGTTTCCAAGGTTGCACAGAGCACAGCTCGTCGCATTTTTCGCCTCTGTTCGAAGGGCGGACAGCTGAATGAGAAGCACTTGAAGACAGCTATCAAGAAGCTGGCCGCTGACAAGCCACGTGACTACCGCGGCACCCTTCAGGCCCTCCGACGTCTCGTCCGCGCAGAAATGGCAGAGAAACAAGTCACAGTCGAAAGTGCCGTCGATATAAACAAAGCGACCTATAGCAAGGTCAAGAAATCACTTTGTAGCCAATATAGCGACGATCTTAACTTTGACTTCAAAGTGAATCCCGAATTACTCGGCGGCATGCGCATCCGAGTCGGAAATGATCTTTTCGATGGCTCGGTTAAAGCGCGTCTCGAGCGTCTCCAAGAATCTCTATAATCATCTTTCTCTCTCTTTTCACCCACTCTTTCACCAATACTTGTCATGAGCAGCATTCTCCAGGAACTGGAAGCCCAAATCGCGAACGTCTCAACGTCCGTTGAAAAAACCAATATCGGCATTGTCCGCGAAACCGGTGACGGAGTCGCTAAGGTCGAAGGACTCAGCGACGCCCAGCTGAACGAGATGATCGAATTTCCCGGCGGACTCACCGGACTCGCCCTTAATCTTGAGGAAGGTGAAGTCGGGGTTGTGTTCCTCGGTGACGGAAAGCACATCACCGAAGGCATGGAGTGCAAAGCGACTGGTAAGCTCCTTTCGATTCCGGTTGGTGAAAATTTCCTCGGGCGTGTTGTCAACACTCTTGGTGAGCCGATTGACGGAAAAGGCGATGTTAGCGCTGCGGATCAATATCCTGTCGAAAAGATCGCGCCTGGTATTATTAAGCGGAAATCAGTTTCGGTTCCTCTCCAGACTGGTATCGCAGCGATCGATGCGATGATTCCGATCGGCCGTGGCCAGCGTGAGCTCATCATTGGTGACCGCTCCACTGGAAAAACGACTATCGCAATCGATACCATCATTTCACAGGCCAACCAAAATAAAGCTGCGGCTGAAGGTCGTCTTAAAGATCATAAGCCAGTTTACTGTATTTATGTTGCGATTGGCCAGAAGCAGTCAAACATCGCTCGGACGGTGGCTACTCTCGAAGATGCTGGTGCTCTCGATAACACGACGATCGTCTCAGCCTCTGCTTCTGATTCCGCGACGAACCAGTTTCTCGCTCCTTACTCTGGATGTGCTCTTGCTGAGTATCTCATGGATCAAGGGAAGGACGTCCTCATTGTCTTTGATGATCTCTCCAAGCAGGCGGTCGCTTATCGTCAGGTGTCCCTGATTCTCCGACGCCCATCTGGTCGTGAAGCTTATCCTGGTGATGTTTTCTACCTTCATTCACGTCTCCTCGAGCGTTCCGCTCGTCTCTCCGACAAGGAGGGTGGTGGCTCTCTAACCGCGCTCCCAATCATCGAGACTCAAGCGGGTGACGTTTCGGCTTATATCCCAACCAACGTGATTTCTATCACGGATGGTCAGATTTTCCTTGAGACTGATCTTTTCTATCAGGGCATTCGACCTGCGATTTCCGTTGGTCTTTCGGTGTCCCGTGTGGGATCTGCGGCTCAGACCAAGGCGGTTAAGAAGGTGTCAGGAACGACTAAGCTCGATTTGGCCCAGTTCCGCGAGCTCCAGGCATTCGCCCAGTTTGGTTCTGATCTCGATGATGCCACCAAGGGCAAGATCAATCGTGGCCAACGCATCGTTGAGCTCTTCAAGCAGAACCAATACGCACCTCTTTCCATGGAGATGGAGGTCGCTGTTCTCTGGTCCATGCAAAATGGTCATTTCGACGATGTCGAAGTGGAACGCGTCGAGGAATGCCAAGCAGCTCTCGAGGAGTTCTTCACCACTCGCAAGGCTGACCTCCTTCAGAAAATCGCAGACGAAAAAGCGCTTTCTGATGAAATTAACGATGGTCTCAAGACTGCCCTCGAAGACTTCAAGGGTTCTTGGAAATAAGTATGAAGATCTCCCTGCGGTAAACTGAACACTTCAATCTTCAACCTCTCAAATGGCTAACCTTCGTGACATCCGTCGCCGTATCAAATCGGTTAAGAGCACCTCGCAGATTACAAAAGCGATGGAGTTGGTTGCTGCTGCGAAGATGAAGAAAGCCCAAGACCAGGCCCTTGCTGGTCGTGGCTACGCCGATAAGCTCAATAAGGTTTTGGTCAACCTCAAGGATAACACGCAGGAAGATTCCCACCCTCTCCTTGCTCAGCGTGAAGGAGGCAAGGAATTGATGTTCGTGATTTCAACCCAACGGGGACTTTGTGGCGGCCTTAATACCAACCTTCTCAAAAAAGTCCGCGCGACAGCTTCTGATGGCGCCGAATACGTGACAGTTGGTAAAAAACTTCGTCAGTCTATCGCGAAGAGCGGCGGTAAAATTGTCACGGACTGGGAAGTCGAAGATCCTGTTCCTTTCAACGATGCTAAACCCATCGCAAAATTTCTCACCGATCAATTTCTCAGCGGTGAGTACGACAAAATCACGGTTGCTTTCAATAATTTTGTTAGCACTTTGACTCAGACTCCTCACGTTAGCCAACTCTTGCCAATCCAAGCTGATTCTCTAGCTGAAAAGCAGGACTACGAGGGTGTCGGGAAGGAACAGATCGGCGAGACTGACGTTGAGGCTGCGACAAATACCCCGTATGAATTCGAACCGAGCGCTGAGGGCGTTCTCGATAAACTTCTCCCCCTTTACGTCAATTTCCAGATTTACCAAATGCTGGTTGAAGCACGCGCTTCCGAGCATTCTTCCCGAATGGTTGCCATGAAGGCGGCTACTGACAACGCCAATAAGATGGTCAAAGAATTGACCCTTGAATATAACAAGGCTCGTCAAGCTGCAATCACTGCTGAACTTCTCGAAATCACGACTGCCATGAAGGCTATGGAGTGATCCATTCACTTATTTTTCTAAACGAACCACATCAATCTCACAACTTTCCCACCATGAGTAACCAAGGAACTATCGTTCAGGTCATCGGCGCCGTCGTTGACGTTGACTTCTCGGCCGCCGACCAACTGCCAGAAATCTACAATGCCCTCGAAGTGAACTACCAACTCTTCGGAGAAGATACCAAGCTCGTTCTCGAAGTTCAGCAGCACCTCGGTGACGGCTGGGTTCGCGGAGTTGCGATGAGTACCACGGAAGGACTCAAGCGAGGCTTAAGTGTCGCCGACACTGGGCAGCCGATTGCGGTTCCTGTTGGTAAGCAAATTCTTGGTCGTATTTTTAACGTGACTGGTGATGTAGTGGATGAAAATGCATTGGATCTCGAAGACGAGAATAAGCGTTCTCCGATTCACCGCGCGGCTCCCACTCTCGAAGAGCAGGCTTCTTCAGCCGAGGTTCTCCCGACTGGAATTAAGGTCATCGACCTGATTTGTCCTCTCCTTAAAGGTGGTAAGGGTGGTATGTTTGGTGGTGCTGGTGTGGGTAAGACCGTGGTTATTATGGAGCTCATTAACAACATCGCAAAGGCGCACGGTGGTTATTCCGTTTTTGCTGGTGTGGGTGAGCGAACTCGTGAGGGTAACGATCTTTACTGGGAAATGATCGAGTCCGGCGTTATTTCCTGCGAAAAAGATTCAAATGGGCATCCCAAGATTGATGAGAATGGTAATCCCGTTCTTGCCGATGGGTCCAAAGTGGCACTTTGTTACGGCCAGATGAACGAGCCTCCGGGCGCCCGTCTTCGTGTCGCACTCTCTGCTCTCACAATGGCTGAGCACTTTCGTGACGAAGACAATTCTGACGTTCTTCTCTTCGTCGACAATATTTTCCGTTTCTCTCAGGCTGGTTCCGAGGTTTCCGCACTTCTCGGCCGCACGCCTTCGGCGGTGGGTTATCAGCCAACTCTTTCCGAGGAGATGGCCGGACTTCAGGAGCGAATCACATCAACTAAGAAGGGTTCAATTACTTCCATTCAGGCTGTTTACGTTCCTGCGGATGACTTAACTGACCCTGCTCCTGCAAACACCTTTGCCCACCTTGATGCAACAGTGGTGCTTGAGCGTTCTCTTGCTGAGCAAGCTCTTTTCCCTGCGGTGGACCCTCTTGCTTCAACGTCAGCAGCGCTTGCTCCTGAGATCGTTGGCGAAGATCATTATAAAGTTGCTCGTGGCGTCCAGCTCGTGCTTCAGCGCTACAAAGATCTCCAAGATATTATCGCGATTCTCGGAATGGACGAACTCTCCGACGAAGACAAGCTCACAGTTTTCCGTGCTCGTAAGATCCAACGTTTTTTGACTCAGCCTTTCCACGTTGCAGAGGTCTTCACCAACGTTCCTGGGGTGCTTTGCTCCATTGAGGATACCGTAAAAGGTTTCGCTGAGATTCTCGATGGAAAGCATGATAGTGTTCCGGAGTCTAACTTTTATATGAAGGCGGGTATCGACTCAGTCGATAAGGGGTAAGTCGCCCTGTCTATCCATTCTTCAACTCTAGAATTTAAACCTCTAAACTCATGTCTTTCCAACTCGACATCGTGACTCCGGAGAACACAATTTTCTCCGATACCGTTGAGGATGTTTATCTTCCTGGTAGCGAGGGTGAAATGGGAGTTTTGGACATGCACGCTGCTCTGGTATCACCACTCTCTCCGGGAGAACTCCGTTACAAGAAGGATGGTAAGATCGAAGAGCTTGCGGTTGGTGAAGGATTCGTTGAAATTTCTGACGACAAAGTGTCGGTCCTAATTGATTTGGCAATCGGCGAAGACGCGATTGACGAGGCACAAGTCGAGGAGGCTATGAAACGGGCGCAAGAAGCGCTCGCTGGCGAAAACGTTGACCACGATGAGATGGCAGCTCT
>DIHU01000163.1:15582-15931 GCA_002420315.1 Akkermansiaceae bacterium UBA5688 | reverse complement strand
ACCTGCTGACTTCTAAATTTTAAAACGGCGACTGGATACAGTCGCCATTTTTTTGGAGAACTGGATAGAAAATGGATTTGGAGAACCGTTCCAAACGACCTCTAAAGTTCGTGATATCATAGGCCGTATGATCGATCAGCGTGCTATGCTCAGGCGTGAGCATAGGTTTTTGTGGTCGCCGGGCTTTCAAATTTCATGTAGAGTCAATCGAAATTAAAAATTAAACTGATGAAACTTACGACGATACTTCCATTTGCCGCTGCAATCTTGCTTCCTTTCGGCTTTGTTTCCTGTGGAGACCAAGAAGAACCAGCTGCCGAAGAACCAACCACTGAGCCAGCTGAGCCCG
>DIHU01000163.1:0-15222 GCA_002420315.1 Akkermansiaceae bacterium UBA5688 | reverse complement strand
CCCGCACCTGCACCCGAGCCAGAGGTGGCACCCGCACCCGAGCCTGCACCCGAGCCAGAGGTGGCACCCGCACCCGAGCCTGCCAAGACTTCCCAAGCATCGACCCATTCTGAGCTTGGAGCAAAAGTTTCCGAAGCAATGATGAGCATCATGGATGGCATGGGTTCCATCACTGATGTGAAATCGGCCGAGGCTTTTGTGAAAACGATGGAAGGAGCTAGTACAACTTTGAAAGAAGTCCTCGCGGCGGCGGAGGCTCTAGATCCTCCGACCGACGAAGAAAAGGAGGCTATGAAGGCAATCAAAGAAGGCTTTGAAGGTAAGGGCCAGGCAATTGGCCAAAAAATGTTTCAAATGATGGCTGAGAATCCTGATGCAGAAGCCATTGGGGCTGTTCTTATGGAGTCGCTGAATAATCCGCAAATGAAGGAAATGTCAGACAAACTTGATGCCATTTACGGTCTTGAGGACGAGGCTGAGGAGCTTGAGATTGGTGAATAATTAATGGGATTTTCGAATTTAATTCGTTTCCTTTTAGACAACCCGGCTAATTTTAGCCGGGTTTTTTGTCTTAAAATCTTGTTAATAAATAGAGAGATCTCGAAATTCGTTTAGATACGAAGTGGATTATGATAAATGGAGCGATGATAAAAGTCGCATCGTTATCAGCAGGTTTGGTCCTTTCGGGATTTGCTTTGCCGGAAGCAGCTTTTGAAGCGCAGGTGATTGATGATAAGATCATGGTGGGTTATGGACTGGCGGTGGCGGATCTTGATGGAGATGGGAAGGTGGATATTTTGTTGGCTGACTCGGATCGGACGGTTGCATACCGGAGTCCTAATTGGGAGATGCGTGAGCTTACGGGGAAACTGACGAAGAAAGATCATGTCTGCCTTTGTGCGAAGGATTTGGATGGCGACAACAAGGCGGAGATTGCGGTGGGCGCGGAATGGAATCCGGGCGATACCAAAACGAGTGGCGCCGTGTTCTCGCTCAATGGGTCGGCGGATTGTTTTGCGAAGCGAGGTGTAACGGAATTGCATCGTGAGCCGACGGTTCACCGGATGCATTGGGTCGGAGAAAAGGGGGGTAAAAATTTCCTCGCGGTGTTGCCATTGCATGGTCCCGGGAATGTGAGTGGAGAAGGCGAAGGGATTAATTTTTTAGGGTATCGTCCGGAGAAAGACTGGAAGACTTTTCTCATTCACAAGGGGTTTCATTTGGCACACAACTTTGATCCAGTTAGGTGGGATCGTTCGGAAAATGAGAGTATTCTGGTGGCATGCAAAGAAGGAGTACATTTACTTTATCCGGGAGGGAAAAATCAGTGGACCGCGCGCCAGATGACCGAGAAAGGCGCGGGTGAAGTGCGGCTTGGCAAGCTTCCGAATGGGAACCGGTTCATTACCTCTATTGAGCCGATACACGGAAACGAAGTGGTGATCAATCCCGAGGCTAAGAGTGGGCTTTGGTCACAAAATCGGGTTGTGATTGATGATGGCTTGAGCCAGGGACATGCCTTGGTAACAGGAGATTTTTTGGGCCTTGGCTATGATCAGGTGGCGGCAGGCTGGCGTCAAAAAACGGGGGAAGACAAGAAAGTCGGAATTCGTCTCTATGTGCCGACCAATAAGGATGGTAGCGAGTGGAAACAGCATGCTGTGATTGATGATAATACGATGGCTTGCGAGGACATGAAGGCAGCCGACCTTGACGGAGATGGTGACCTTGATTTGGTCGCTGCGGGGCGGGCGACAAAGAATGTTGTTATCTATTGGAACAAAACCAGTGCAGCGCCAAAATGATGACAAGCTGACCTCTTTGTCTTCGTAGTTGTATGCCAAATTATGAATCGTCGTAAGCTTCTCAGATCTTCGGCCTTTGCGGGCACTTATTCCCTTCTTTCTCCCTTCGCCAAAGCGGTAGGCTCTAACGGCGAACTTCGCGTAGTGGTGATTGGTGTCAAAGGCCGTGGCTCGAACCATATCAACGCGGTGATTTCCCATAAAAAGGCTCGTCTCGTTGGCTTGTGCGACATCGATTCTGATCAGCTAAAGCGTCGGGTGGTGGAGATGGAAAAGCGCCATAAGATTACGGGTTTGAAGACCTATTCAGACTATCGGAAAGTGTGCGAGGACAAGAACGTTGATGCGGTTTGTATTGCAACGACAAACCATACCCACACCGTGATTGCATTGACTGCAGCCGCAAATGGGAAAGACGCTTACACGGAGAAGCCAGTTTCTCACAACGTCTGGGAAGGTCAGAAGTTGGCTGATGGACAAGCGAAGTATGGGACGGTAATTCAACACGGATTTCAGCGCCGGTCGGAGACCTGCTGGGCCGAGGCCTTTGCTTGGTTGAAGGAGGGGAACTTTGGCAAGTTAACCTTGGCCAGAGGCTTTTGTTACAAGCCGCGTAAGTCGATCGGAAAGGTCGAGGCTCCGGTCGAGGCTCCGAAGACGGTAAACTACGATCTGTGGTCTGGACCGCGGAAAGTGCTACCGATACGCCGCAAACAGTTTCATTACGATTGGCACTGGCAGTCACCGTATGGCAACGGAGATCTTGGCAACCAGGGCCCACATCAGCTTGATGTGTGCCGCTGGGCTCTGGGTGACCCAATGGAGCTTCCCCCAGCAATTTTGAGTATCGGTGGTCGTTACGGTTACGATGACGATGGCGATACTGCGAATACGCAAATCCTTTATGTGGATCAGAAGCCGGCCCCGATTTTATTTGAAGTGCGAGGGTTGCCAAAAAAAGGTCTCAACTGGAAAAATGGTATGCCAAAGTACCGCGGAGTGACGATTGGAAATGTCATTGAGTATGAGGGAGGGTCTCTCCTCGGAGGACATGGAGCTAGTTGCAAGATTGTTGATAAGGACGGTAAATTGGTTAAGGAATTTAAAGGTGGTCAGAATCATATCCACAACTTCTTCGACGCTTGCCTAAGTGGAAAACAGAATTCACTTCACAATGCTGAGAATGGTCACCATTCAGCTGCGCTCGCACATATCGGGGCACATGCGTTATCTCTGGGGAAGGAACTTCCGCCAGAGCAAATTAAGGCGTCCTTAAAAGGGCAAGCTCAGATTACTGATGCTGTTGATCGCATGATGGCCCATTTTGAGGCTAATGGTATCGGTGCGACCAAGCCTGGATTAGGGGCTCCTTTGACTACTGATGGGAAGAAGTTTACGGGTGAGTTTGGAGCTGCTGCGACTAAACTTGATCGTGAACATTATCGTGAAGGTCATACCTTGCCCAACGCTTAATGACGACTAGGTCTTGTCCGAGCGAGGCTTACAATTTTACCGATTTACTTTACGGATATAAGATTCAGGGGGGCGCTTCTGAGGACCGTAAATTCCTCTATGGTGCCGCCTGATAAAGTGCCGCCAGCTCGGCGAGGCTTTTTCTTGTAAAGAGCTTCCAGCGAGTTTCACGGTAGCTGCCGTTTCGACAGTCTTGTGAGATTGCGATGAGAGATTCTTCCCGATGTGTTTTGGCGATCCAATCGAAGAACGCGGCGGTTTGTGAACCACCCTCTTTAAATTTTCTCTTGTCAGGATCTTTTGCGATGTCTCCACGTAGTCGGGCTTGTATCCCGGTGACTATCCAATTGGGTGGATTAGCCGGGTAGTTCTGAAGTTGTGGGATAAGGCGTTTGAAAACCCAATCTTTCACTTGGGCCTCGGTCAGATTCCCGGGCTCCCCAGATTCGATTTCAAAAGTGCGGGGGGTGTCAGGGTAGTCCGCGGTGCCAATGCGTTTAGCGAGCGGAAGCCAATTTTCGAAGAAGATCCTCCTGGCGATTTCGACTTCGTCACGGAACTCGGGATTTTTACTGAAGTCTGCTTTAAATGTTAGCTCGATCTTCTTCTTCTTAAATCGAAGTTCGACCTCCCTCTTCTCTTGGTGGACAGGAGTAAGTAGCGCAGGCGTTAGAAGAAGTTCGCTAAAAATTAGGGGTTCGTCTTGCGGGGCGGTGGCGCGTATTCGAACAAAGCGAGTTCCTTGCGGCACTGGAAGGGTGGCTGAGCCTTCGAATAATTCCTTAGGATTACCCCAGGTATTACCATCTTTCGAAAGTTCGAGGATACCGGATTCGAGAATGCCGGCGGTTATGCCGTTTTTTCCGGTGTTTACAGTCACCTCGCCAGTCGCTGGCCATGGGAATTCCGCGGTGAGGTGATCATTGTCTTTTAGGCCACCGAGGGACCAAAAGAAACTATCGAGCTTTCCGTCAAAAATGAGCTCCGGACTGTATCCTTCCCGGGCTTCGATCGAAGAAGTTATGATGCTATCATAACTCGCCTTTTTGGCGGGCGGGTCGTAAACGAGGGAGGCGTAGACCTTACCGAGCCGATAGCGCTTGTCGAGGGAGTCGAGGCGTGTTCGGAATTCTACGTAATTTAGGTTTGAGGCTGGCAACCAGGTGGCTTCAGCGAAGGCTGCGATTCTTGGGAAAACGAGATACTGGAGCTTGGCGAATTCGTGAACGTAACGCGTGCGGAGGCTGGCTTGCGAAAGTGGTGCTGGTTGCCATTGGTATACTTTGTGGACGGGGTTAAATCCTTCTTCGGCCTCTAGCTTTGTGGCAAGGAGGAGCTCAGCTTCTTTACGCCGCGAGTAGACCGAGAAATCGGTGGTTTTGATGTTGTCGGAAAGGAGAATTTTCTTCCGATGTCTCGCAATAATTTTTTCAAGAGAATCGTGGAATTTTGACGAGCTACCCTGAATTCGAATATTTCCCGCAGGAAATAATTCGGCGACTTCTGCTAAAAGTTCATCAAGGAATCTGAGAGTAGAATCGGTTTGAAGAATACCAATTTTTCGATCTTCCCAGGTGTTGGCGACTTTGAGAGGAGAATCTCCAAGTTCGGGATATGAGGCAATCAAGGAAGTGGCTCCGGTTGTGAAGGTGAAGGTTGGAACCACGGTGATGGCCCTGGAATTGGCATGGGCAATTAGTTCTTTAATTTTTTCGCGAGAATAGTAGCCGGCATATTCAGTCGAGTCGCTCCCGGTGGGATCACCGAAAGGTGGAGTTGATGTTCTAATACTTCCGGTTTCATGGAGCTTGGGAAATCTTAGGCTCTCCATCCGCCAGCCGTGATCTCCGTTTAGTTGTAGATGTAGTTCGTTGAGCTTGTGGAATGAGAGCCAATCGATAAGCGATTTAAGATTGTCAGTCGGGAAAAGGTGGGCGTTGACATCAAGATGAAAAATACGGCGTGGATTCTCCGGCCAGTCTTGAATAATTTGGGCTGGGATGAGTGCTCTTGGTAGTGGTTTGTCGTTGATGGGGAGAAGCTGTGCCATGGTCTGGATACCATGCATAAGGCCGGCAAGATCACTGCCCTGGATGGTGGCACCTTCCGGGGTAATCTCGATGCGGTAGAACTCGGGTTTTTCGAACTTACCTAAGCTAAGTTTGATCGCGCGTTTATAGCGAAACCGGGCCACTTGTTTAATTGTTCTAAAACGATGTACATAACCGGTGGTTTTTTGTAGGGCAGCGGTAAGAACTTCGGCTTGTGGGGCTAAATCGCCGGGAGCAATGACTGCAGTTTGAACATCTACGACAAGTTTCCCTTCACCTAGATCGATCTCTCGCGGCATCGGAACTAGGGCGGCACTTAAAAGTGGAGCTATTAGGGTGGAAAAAACGATGAAAAATCGCATGTCGGGAAGATGAAGCGCGTTTTTATGCAGTGCAAGACGACATCTGGAAAGACCGCAGCAAATTGGACCGTAAGATCGAGGGATTTTTATATGAAACGAGTTTACCTAGTCCTTCTTCTCACGGTCTTCCCTGCTTTGGCCGAATTGAAACTGCCGAATTTTTTCTCGGACGGGATGGTGTTGCAGCGCAATACCACTGCATCGATTTGGGGGTGGACCGAGCCGAATGCACCGGTGAAATTGTCCTTTGCTGGAGAAGACCATGGGACAAGAGCGGATCAAAATGGAGATTGGAAATTCGATCTTAAGGGCCTTAAGGTGAATGCTAAGGGAAGTCAGTTGGTAGTCGAAGCTGCCGGGTCAAAGAAAGTGATCAAGGATGTTCTCGTTGGTGAGGTCTGGTTAGCTTCCGGACAGTCAAATATGGAGTGGCGAGTTTCAGGAAGCGCCAATGCTAAGGAGGAGGTTGCTAAAGCTAATGATCCTCTATTGCGGGTTTTTGTTTCGGCGAATGTTGCGGAAAATCGACCACAGCGAAATTGGCGAGGCAATTGGAAGAAAACGCAACCGCAGGATACTGGATCATTTACGGCGGTTGGCTATTATTTTGCCAAGAAGCTTCGCGCGGAACTAGGGGTGCCGGTAGGAGTGATAGAGTGCGCTTGGGGAGGGAAGCCGGTTCAGGCTTTTACGAGTGAAGAAGCACTGGGCGAATTACCGGCCGGAATGAAGCTTCTCGAAATGAAAGCGAAAGCACTCGCTGGGTACGATTCGAAGAAAGTGGAAGAAAATTTTAAAAAGCAGGTAAAGACATTTAAGGAGAAACTAGCCCAATGGGAAAAGGACAAGAAGGGGCGTAAGCCACGTGGTCCTCGCAAGGTTAGTGATCCGGGTAAGAATCCATCGATGCCATCGACTATCTATAATGGTATGATTGCTCCAATCGTGGGTTATGGAAACCGGGGAGCGATATGGTATCAGGGCGAGTCCAATGCCAATGCTGGGACTGCTCGTAGCTACGAAGAGCTTCTTGGCTGTATGGTGGACGACTGGCGCCAGCGCTGGGGACACGATCTTTCTTTTTATTGGGTTCAGTTAGCTAATTTCCGTGAGCCAACAACAGAAGCTGGTACTGAGAGCGACTGGGTGGTCGTTCAGGATGAAATGCGCCGTGCGCTAAAATCTATTCCAAAGAGCGGAATGGCCGTGATCAACGACATTGGCGATGCTCGGGATATTCATCCTAAGAATAAGCATGATGTTGGTGAGCGCCTCGCTCGCTGGGCCTTGGTTCAGGATTATGGGAAGAAGGATGTCGTGATCTCTGGCCCACTTTACTCTGGAATGGAGAAGAAAGATGGCAAGATAGTGGTTTCGTTTGACCATTCTTCGGGATTAAAAACGCGCGACGGAAAAGATTTACAACGTTTCGAGATCGCAGATGTTGATGGTAAGTGGCAGTGGGCTCAGGCCAAGATTGATGGGGAGAAAGTCGCAATCTGGCATGATGCCATCAAAAATCCAACCAAGGTCCGGTATGCGTGGGCTTCGAATCCGCTGGGAGCTAATCTTGTGAACGGCGAGGGATTACCCGCAAGTTGTTTCACAACAGAGTAGAATCTCAAGCCACCCTTGCGAAGAAAATAGTTGATTCCAACAAACACGAACGGACCGCAATGGTGGTCGTAATCTCCCGAGCATTTTCGACTTTCTTAGAGCTGAGCTTGCTCCATGAATAGTACCTTAAATCTGAATTCTTGAATACCTTTCTTACCACCACGGGCACCTATTTGGGAAGTCTCGTCCTCCTAGCGACTGCTCATCCTCTTGAGCCAATCGCTCTTGAATTCGAGAGTCTCGGTTCTATCAAAGGAACCGATAAGTGGGATTGGTGGCAGGCGCGGACGGCTTTTGTTCCGGGGGATGACCCAGTATGGATTACGACGATGTCGGAGACAGGCAAGGGCGTTTCGCATGACTTTCATGACGTTTACCAAGCACTTAGTCGCGATGGTGGAAGGACATGGAGTAAACCAGTGCTCATTAAGTCGCTCCAGCGTGTGAGACAGCCCGATGGATTCGAGGTTGCTCCAGGTGATCTTTGGCCGACTTGGCACGCTAAGTCAGGGACGGTCCTTACCACTGGAAAAACTTTCAATTTTGCAAAGGGGACCGAAGAGAAGCGCTTGCGTGAGAAAGTGTCCTATGCTGTAGCGGATCCCCTGACTAAAACTTGGGGAGAAATGAAATTTCTCGATATGCCGGAGAAAGATCATTCTGGACGAAAGATCACCGCTTGTAATGCAGGAAATAACCAGCGGGTGGATTTATCAAATGGAGAAATCTTCCTGCCGGTGCGCTACGTCGCAGATGTCCAAAAGCACAACTACACCAGCACGGTGGCCCGTTGTCGCTTTGATGGTGAAACGCTGACTTATCTCGAACATGGAACTGAACTGAACATCCCCCGAGATCGTGGTCTCTACGAACCCTCATTGACGGAGTTTGAAGGTCGCTACTTCCTGACCCTACGAGCTGATCATTCCGCATATGTGACTAGCTCAAAGGACGGACTGAAGTTTGACCCGGTTCGTGAGTGGACTTTTGACGACGGCTTGCCCCTTGGCAGTTATAACACGCAGCAGCATTGGGTGACCTGTGGCGGAGGACTCTTTCTCGTTTATACTCGCAAGGGCGCAAGTAATGACCACATATTCCGGCATCGTGCCCCTCTCTTTATTGCGCAGGTCAATCCGGAAACCCTGCAGGTGATGCGGAAAACGGAACGTGTTCTAATTGCGGAGAATCAAGCAACGCTGGGGAATTCTGGGGTTTGCCGCATTAGCGACCACGAAAGTTGGGTGACCTGTGGGGAAGGCCTAATGCGTCTTGGCAAGCGCAAGGGTCAACACAACAAAGTTTTCCATGTGAAGATCACCGCGAAGGCGGGCGAGTGATAGTCTTCTTATGATCAAATTTGGGAAAGAAGGGGAGGACTGAGAGTTTTGTCCTTATTTACCTTCGTTGTTGTTTCCGAGAATCCCAAGCGCGCGTTCTTGGATTCGTGGTTCAGAATCATTTTCGGCGAGGTATTCGAGCCATTCGGTAACGTTGGGATCACTAGCCATGGGAGCCAGAGTTTCGAGTGCCTGGCCACGCATTTTCGAAGATTCTTCTTCACCGATCCACTCAAGGATATTGGTCCGGAATTCTCCATTGGTCGTCCCGCGTAGATTTTCGAGGAGCTGCCAGCGAAGGTATCCACCTTTTGGGTCTTCGAGTGAAGCGGTCCAGAGAGGCATCATGGAGGAAACGATTTTATCGTCGATTTCTCCGCCCTCTTTGAGTGAAGAGAGAGTTTTGACTCTTTCCCATTGGTCTCGCTCGGAGTCCAGGACGATGGAACGGGCTTCTGCTAGCTTTGCTTTTTGTTTCCGGAAGTGCTCGAGAACACCGAGGTCGCTGAGTTGTTGTTCGAGTTTGGTTGGAGCACTATCTTTTGGATCGAGTGGTAAATTGGAGTCAGATTGGTTGGTGAGAGGATCTTGAAATTCGTTGACGGGTTGCCTTGTCGCATTGGCGAGTTGGGCGAGTTCGTTCTCGAGGGAGCGGATTCTAGTTTCGAGCCGAGCGGTTGACGGAGAGGATTTTTCGAGTGAAGGTTCGGGTTGTCGGATGAGGGAAATGGCAAGAGCGGCGAGGGAGAAGAGAAGGGCCAAAGGTGGAATGATTTTCATGAAACTACGAGTAGTAGGAACAGAATTGCAGAAGTTTGGCGAGGGATAAGTTGGAAAGAAGGCCCTGCCAAGTAGGGCAGGGCCAGATAAGGTTTTGTCCTATTCTTTGTCCGGCCAGAGGCGGTTTTTGAACTGCATGAGGCGATTTTTGGCAGCTTCTTCACTGAGCTCACCGGCCTCGACAGCTTTCTTTAGCTTGCGTTCGGCATCAGCATATTTTTGACGGCGCATGCGTTGGTCGTTGGCTTTTCCGGAGCCTGCGACACGGCGCCGGAGGGCCTCCTGTTTTTCTCGAGCTTCCTCATCGGTAATTTTTCCGGCTTTTCGGGCTTCCTCAATTTCCTCAGCGACGGCCTGCATTTTTTCGTTGGCAGGCTTATTTCCCGATGTTGCTTTGAGTTGTTTGGCGAGTCGGGAGAGCCGTTTTTCGGCTTCGGCCCGCGTCATTTTTCCGGCTGCAACAGCAGCTTTCATTTTGGCCTCAGCCTCCGCGTATTTGGCACGTAGCCCGTTATCGCTTTGGCTACGTTTTTTGATGGCCTCCATTTTTTTGGCGGCTTCTTCTCTCGTGAGGTCCCCGGCAGCGACAGCCTCTCGAATTTTTTGGAAGACCGCCCTTTGACGCTCGTCGCTCATTTGCTCAAGGTTCGTTTTTTTCTTTGGCTTTCTCTCCTGTGCCCGAGCAATGCCGAGAGGAAGGAAAGCGGTTGAGGCAAGCAGGACGCATATCTGAAGAATGCGGGGCTTATTGGATTGAGCTTTGGTTAGGATATGTTTCATTTTTTTGGGAGATTTCCGCCACTATTAATTCCGCTTGCCATGGCCGGTGGACAGAAAGCCGCAGAAGCGAGAGCTCTGATAATCGACTAATATTAGACTTTCTCAACACCTTTCTTAGTTCACGATAACGAAGTTGGAAGCATTTGGCAAAGAATCAAAAAATCCTTTTTGGAAACGGCTTTTTTCGCCAGGAGGATTCGAGTGGGCTTTTCGAATGCGCAAGGGAGATGCGAAGTCTTTTTTCGCTCGGCAGGATGAAAGCGGTGAGCTTTTACTGAAACGAAATCGTCAATTAGAAGAGAGCTTTGAGCGCTATTCGGCTTGTATTGAAGAAGGAGAAAATCTAGTGGAAGAGGCATGGGATCTAGCTCTGGAATGGGAGCAGGTTGTTGCGAAGGAACCACGTAATCTTAAACTGCTCTCGAAGCAATGGGAGGCTGATCTACTCTTCATGGATCGCCAAACGAGCCAAGTGGCTGCCGGGTCAGTGTGTTTTCCGTCTTCGTGGGATCTACGACATGCTATCGGGAAGACGCTTGATCAAGTACATGGGGTCGTGCCGCGGTTGAATCCGCAGATTGGAGAAATGATCAAGCGGTTTTTGGAAAAGCTGGAGCCAGGAAAATCATATTGTCGAGAGAATTGGAGTTTCACTCGAAGTGATGCGCTTGATTATCATCCGGATCTGAATCGCAAGCGTCTGGACGAAACGTTGAGTTTAGATGAAGTCTATTTGCGTATTGAGCATCAGCTTTTCACTGGTCTTTCTGATGGTGTTCTCATGGGAATCCGAATTGAAACAACCCCTTTGAAGGAACTCGCAGAAGATCCTAGCGTCTGGGATACAACGGCTGAAAAGCTGCGAACAATGCCAGATGATGTAGCGCGTTACAAATCGATGGATGCTGCAATTCCAACGATCCTCCGAGAAATGAAAGCTTATCGGAGCTTCCAGTAAGAATTACTTGTTGAGAAAGAGATCGCTTTTGACGACAAGGTGAACGAGGTCGCGTAGACGATTTTCTTTTTCACCAAGCTCCTTGATAATGCGGTTTATTTTTCCGCGGTCGATCGCTTCTAGTCTTCGGCCAGTCCCGTAGGTAAGCATTTTTTCAGTGAGGCACTGGACAATTTGAGATTCGCGTTCCTTGAGCATGTTCTTGAACTCAATGATATCAGCAATCTCTCTCCCGGTGGTGGTCGTTGATTTGGTATCGATGGGTTTGTTGACACCCCTGTAACGATCACGCCAGCGACCAACCACATCGAAGTTTTCAAAGGCAAAACCCATGGGGTCGATCTTCGCATGGCAGGATGAGCAGGACTCGTTTTTGCGATGTAGATCTAAACGTTCGCGAATCGTGACGGCGCCACGGGTGTCAGTCGGGAGAGGTTCGATATCCGGCGGGGGGGGTGAGGGAGGAGTTCCAAGGATATTTTCGAGAACCCAGGTGCCTCGGATGACAGGCGAGGTGTCGACTCCGTTGGCAGTCGCGGTCATAATTCCTGGTTGGGTAAAGATCCCGCCACGACGCGGATCGTCAAGTTTGACCTTTCGGAGACGTGCGCCTCGGATATCTTCTCGCCGGTAAATCCACTTACCTAGAACTTGGTTCATGTAGGTATAGTCGGAATCAATAAATTCTGAAATACGACCATTGGTGTTGAGGATTTCTTCGAAATAACTTGTGACTTGTTTGAGGAGCATGGGCTCAACTTTAAGGTTCTTGTAAAATTGGAAATCGCCTCCGGATGGAGGCATTTTGCCAAGCTTGTCGAGCCGTAGCCAAGCGGAGGAAAAATGGCGGGTGAATGCGGCGGCTTTGGAATCTTGAAGCATGCGCTCGACCTGCCGTTCGAGCTCCGCAGGATTCTGAAGTTTACCCGCTTTGGCTAGTTCGAGAAGTCTCGCGTCCGGCATCGACGACCAGAGGAAGTAACTTAGCCGTGATGCGATTGCGAAGTCATCGAGTGGTCCTGGTTTTTCTTTTAAGTAGAGAAATTGAGGTGAGCAAAGAATCGCGGCATAGCCATCTTGCATCGCCCCAATGAGGGGAGGGAGGGCCTCTTTTTTAGGCTTCTGCTTATTCTTTTGGCGTAGGCTTTCGACCGAAAGTTTGGCGTGGTTAGACCCTGGTTCGGTCCATCCGGCTCGAAATCCGTTGGGTGCTCCATAGGCGAGATACTCCACCCGGATCGTGTGTTGGCCTTCCTTGAGCTCCACTTTTCCTTTTCGTAATTCCTGCCCGTGGAGGCCGTCGTGTTCGACGACTTTCTTTCCATCGATGAGAATTCGGGCGCCATCATCAGAAGCCATTTCAAAAGTGTATTCACCGGCTTTTGGAGCATCAATCTTACCCTCGAATACAATGCCATAATACTCGTTACGTTTGGCGGCTTTGATGTCGAGATAGCCTTTGGGAAGTTTGCCTTGGGCGACCGGTTTGAGAGTGTCGAATTCAGGAAGCTTGCTCCACTTTCCTTCGTAAACCCGATAAGTGAGATTCTGAATGCCTCCTGCCATTTCCACAAGAGGGTCGACTTGTTGACGCAGGACGAGTTGGACAAAGGGCTCAATCTCGAAGTCAGTCACCGGACGCCGGAAGGCGCGCGTGGCGAAGGCCTTCATGAGGTCGCGAATCTCGGCCTTCTTCCCCGAGCCGCTTCCATAAAGTGTGGTGTGACTTGGCGGTGGCCAGCTCTCGATGATGGGTTCCAGAGTGAGGCTGTGGATGCGCAGGTGTGGGCCAGGGTAGCCGTTGCGGTGGAGAACTTTGGCGAGTTCGATGGGCCAACGTTCGTGGGCGTCCTTGTCGGTTTTTTTGTCAGGACGCTGGGTAAAGTCGTTGGGGAAATGTTCTTCGACGAGTTTTTCGACGCGAAAGGGTCGGGCGGGCGGGCCATTTTCCCATCCGATCCAAGGAGTCCAGGTTTTATCGATCCAGGTGGTGTGAGTGAAGGTGTGTTTTTTGCTATCGGGAGGGACGGACCAGAGGGCGAGCGGGGTCGAGGTGATACCAGCGATGCCGCCTTGTTTGGTGTCGGCGATGTTGAGACAGAGTTGGAAGGGATCTTTTTCGTGGAGAGGGAGGGTTTCAGGCCACGGGTGGTCGGGGTTGTGGGCAGAGGCTGTGATGGTCAGGTGGTATTTGGCGGAGGTGCCGACACCACCCCGGAGGTCGAGGGGACAGAGGCGGCCGTAACGTTCGTAGCCGACCGCGAGCATTTCAAAGTCGGGGTTGAGTTCGCGGGAAGCGGTTTCGACGAGGTGCTCGCCATTGCTTCGGCCTTTGTGGAAGGGGCCCGAGATAGTGCGGGCCTCGACGTCGGGTTTCGGTTCGAGATGAGTGGCTTCGGCGAGTGTTTCCTCCACCGCAGCGAGGGTGAGTTTGAGGAGGAAGTCGGACATGACCAACTTGTCACCAATGTTGAAGAAGCCATCCTCCGTTTCGTCTTCGGGGAAGAAGCGAAGGGGATCATGACCGGTACGCTCGACGCTTCCGTTTCCGTTGTTATCGGTCAGTCGTGAGCCCGCAGAATCTGGCCGGTAGTGGGCTCCGTTCAGATGAAGGAGATCGCGTAAGGTATTGCGGAGTTCGTGTCGGTTCAGACGACGCAGCACCGTTTGTCCGCCGGTGCTCCGAGCTTTCTGGTAGGCGGCCTTGAGTTCGCCGCTCAGGAGCTCCACGACAGGGTTGACGTCGTTCGCCTCAGGTTGCGGTGCCTTGCGGGGAGGCATTTCGCCTAGGTTGAGTTGATCAAGAATCCCCTGCCAGATTTCTAGATTTTCAATCTTTGTAAGATCGTTTCCTAGGGTATCGAATCGAACGTCCCCTTTTTGTTTTTTGACGCCGTGGCAGTCATAACAATGAGTTTCAAGAAAGGGTTTCACTTTCTCAAGCGGACTGCCGAAGAGCCCCCATGAGGTGCAGAGTAAGCCCAGTGAAAAGAATCGTGTTTTCACAGGAAAGAAGGATCAGGCCTTAGATTCGAGATCGCTGAGGGCGCCTGTGCTAGATCCGAAGCGATCAATTTCTAGTCCGGAATTTTGAAGGATGGAGAGCAGGAGATTAGCAGCGGGAACCCGATTAGAGTCGTGGTCAGGATAGACTTTATGCTCCCCATGTTTGAAGCCGCCACCTGCGAGAACAAGAGGAAGGTTTTTCGTCTGATGGGTGCCGGCGGCCATTCCACAGCCGTAAAGGATAGAGGTGTGATCGAAGAGAGTGCCACCATTGATCGAGTCTTCCTGCGCTTTGAGGAGATCGATCAGATAAGACATCATTTGAATTTGGTAGCCTTCAATCTTTTTCAAAGCAGCGACGGGGTCGGGTCGTTCTCCGTGGTGGGAAAATCCATGATAACCTCCGTTGAGCCCAAAGTCTCCATTCGCAAATCCAGATGACAAGGTGATGGCACGGGTTGAGTCGGTTTGTAAAGCAAGGGCAATAATTTCGATGGTGGCTTTGAGTTGTTCTGCGGTGCCGTTGCCGGGATTGGGTTCCGGAATATCGGTCTTGGGCTTGGGGCGATTGATCCAGGGCTCTTGTTGCACGATTTTCTTTTCGAGAGTCCGGACGGAGTCGAAGTATTCCTCGAGCTTTTCTTGGTCTTGTTTCCCTAGCTCTTTATTGAGTGACTTAGCCTGATCCTTCACGACATCGAGGATACTACTGTGACGTTTGAAATTTTCGGTCGAGCTTGCTTTCTTTTCGGCCGAGTCTTCGAGAAACATCGCGCGGTAGGCGGCGCGGAGATCAATGGAGGGAACTTGGACGCCGGTTCGGGTGAAGCTGAGAAGATTGCGTTCGCGGCATCCTAAAGTCAGTGAAGAAAACCGGGTCGCGGCACCATGATGCTCTGCAAGTTTTTGATCGAGGCTTATGTTTCCCTCGGAATAATTGTGAGCGAGGATTGGGCGAACGCCGCTAAGAAGGACGGGGACACCTTGGTGACCGCCTGTGAAACCGTGATCAAGATTTTGGAAAACCGTAAAGTCTTTACGATGCTTTTC
>DIHU01000260.1 GCA_002420315.1 Akkermansiaceae bacterium UBA5688 | reverse complement strand
TTTTGGATGAGACGGGACTCCACTTCCTGTGAAATGTCTTCGGCGTGGGCCTTCTCGATTACAGCCCTAGGTGCTTTTCCTGGGCGGAACCCAGGGATGCGGGCCTGTGTTACGAAGGCTTTTAAAACCTTGGCTCGCTCATTAGCGACTGTTTCAGCGGGAACCTCTATGCTGAGAGCAGCTAGGCACTTTTCTTTTTTCTCCAGGCGGATATTCATGACTGCGTAAATATTTGAGCGTTTCGCGGGGGCGAGAAGCTAGTGAGTAAGTGCGGAGAGGTCAAGGGAGGGAAAAAGGATTTCTTCCCTCCCGGATTTAGAGTGGATGTCTTAATTTAAGCTAGGTCATTGACCTTGACTGAATGGCCCGTGAGCGGCGTAATAAGTTCAATTAACGACCCATCCCATTCAATGCGATCAGCTGTGACTCCGAAACAATCCCTCAGGGCCTTAACTCTAGGTAGTTTTTTATTTATTTCGCCAATCATATTGGACTGCGCCAAGGGGCAGGATTTTCTGAGTGAGGCTACCCTTTTCGATGACAAAAAGGTGACAGCAGTTGAAATTCGCTACCGTGGAGCGAAGACCGTAAACGAGGCACGCCTTCGGGCTCATATGGCGGTTGCTCCAGGGAAGGAATATTCTCAGACTATCCTAGATGGTGATATCAGAACTCTTTATGAGAGTGGTTTAGTTGATGATGTCGAATTTTTTGCGGAGGATTTCGCTGGCGGTGTCAAGGTCATTGCTGAATTGGTGACGCGTCCTCTCATCCGTGGTGTCGGGTTCGATGGGAATGTGAAGTTCTCTGATAAAGCCTTAGCGGGAGAAACAGAAGTGACTGTTGGGCAAATTCTGAGTGATGCTGAAATTGTGAAGGCTCGCCGAAATATCGAAAAGCATTACGAGGGCTATGGTTATCCTGATGTAACGGTTAGTCACCGCCTTCAGTCGACAGAAAAATCTGGTTATGCCGATTTGGTTTTCTTGATTGGAGAGGGTGAGAAAAATGAAATTCACGAGGTGCGTTTTGATGGGAATCGTAGCCTGAAAGATGCCGATTTGCGGAAAGAGATGACGACTAAAGAAAAGGGGTGGTTTTCATTTCTCCAGAAATCAAACCGGCTTAGCTCGCTTGTTATCGATGAGGATATTGCAAACCTTGAGGATTTTTATAAGAGCAAGGGGTTCTGGAGGGCCCGTGTTGGTTCACCAAAGCGCGTCCCGCGTAAGGGAGGGGGGATTGATCTGGTTATCCCGGTTGTGGAGGGACCTCGTTACATTGTGAATGCCATCACCTTCCCGGATATTAAGGTTTTCAAGAAGGAAGAACTCATGCCTGCGCTGAGTCTTATAGGGAACATGCCGTATTCATCCAAAAAGATGAGGGATGATATCCGAATGGTCCGTAGTTATTATGGTTCACGAGGGTATGCTGATGTCTCGGTTATTCCGGATGTTCGCGAAATCGAGGGCGCGAAGGTAGACATTCTTTATCGGATTACCACCGGAACGCGGAAGCGAGTTGGGTTAGTTAATATTCAGGGGAATACGAAGAGTCAGGATCGCGTGATTCGTCGTGAAGTACCGATGCAACCAGGTGAATTCTATAATTCTGTGGACTTAGAAACGACGAAGCGTCGTCTCAAAAACTTGGGCTATTTTCAAGACGTTCAGGTGACTGGAGCTGCAAGTTCCCAAGAAGGATATCGTGACGTGAACATTCTCGTCCAAGAGCAAAGGACGGGAACCATCAACTTTGGTCTCGGGTTTAGTTCGATTGATAGTATCCTTGGCCGAATTAACCTCGAACAATCAAATTTTGATATCACGAACTGGGGACGTTTTACTGGAGCAGGACAGCGTTTTAGTGTGAATCTTCAAGTGGGCTCCCAACGGACCGATTTTCGAGTTTCATTGGTCGAGCCTTGGTTCCTCGGGCAAAAACTTTCCCTCGGAACTGACCTTTACTATCGTGATCTCATATTTCTCAGCCCAGAGTATGATCAAACGAATGTTGGAGCTTCGGTTTTCTTACGGAAGCCGGTCGGCCGCCGTAGTTACATAAAAGGGGAATACCGCGTCGAAACAATCGAGATCGAGGCTGAGAACGATACCTCCCAGGTCTTCAAGGATGAGGAAGATAAATATCTCCGGAGCGCCCTGTCTTTGAATTATGTTTACGATAGTCGTGACAGCAACCGGTTGCCTCGCCGCGGGCATAAAGTTGATCTAGGTCTCATCTACGCTGGGGGACTACTGGCCGGTGATGTTGATACAATAACTTTTACGGGTTCGGGCACCAAGCATTGGAGTCTTCCATTTGATACCATCCTGACTGCTCGCGGTTCATTCGCGGTTGTCGATAGTCATGGTGGCGACGATAATCTTCCTATCTTCGAGCGGCAGTTTCTGGGTGGTGCTCGTGATCTTCGTGGTTTTCAGTTTCGGGATATCGGACCACGTGACGCTACTGGTCCTAATGCAACCCAAGAAGTTCTTGGAGGTGCCACCAGCGTCTTTGGCTCATTGGAGTTCACCTTTCCTGTGATCGGACAAGTCAGGGGTGCAGTTTTCTATGATGCTGGTTTTGTAAATTCGGACTCTTGGGATTTTAACACAGGTCGTTTGGCCAGTGATGTAGGTATCGGAGTTCGCTTGAATCTTCCTGGCATCGGGCCATTGGCTGTGGATTTTGCAGTTCCCGTTGAGACTCCTGATGATCAAGCAGACGATGGTTCTCAAATCCAGTTCTACATGGACTATCAGTTTTAATAATCAGTGCTGGGTTCGAGTTTCGGTCTGCGTGCCACCTTCACAACCCGCTTTATCCTCACGGATAGGCGGGCTACTTGTTAAGAGAGTGCTCCTTGCCAGACCGAGCTCAAGCGTGGAGTCTTCCCGCCTGCCGGATTATCTGGGGGCATCATGACAGCGAGTATCGGTGATCAGGAGATGCCGCGATTCAGTCTCCTTCCCTCAAATCCTCAGAGTCTGACGTTCTAAGGTATATTGAAATCGCAGTCGATAGTTACTAACAGTATCAATGAGCTGGGCATTGATTGATTTGTGTGAAAAAATCATTGCCCTTGTCGTCAACCAGAATGAAGGCGGGAAAATTTTCTACTCTAATCTTCCAAACGGCTTCCATGCCAAGTTCGGGGAAATCGACCACCTCTTGGCTTTTGATATGTTCTTTGGCGAGTAAAGCAGCAGGGCCACCTGCTGAGCCAAGATAGAATCCACCATGTTTATGGCAGGCGTCGGTAACCTTTTGAGAGCGGTTCCCCTTTGCAAGCATGACCATTGAGGCACCATTTTCCTGGAAGATGTCAACGTAAGGATCCATCCGCCCGGCGGTGGTTGGACCGAACGAACCTGATGCCATGCCTTCGGGTGTTTTGGCGGGACCTGCATAGTAGACTGGATACTTTTTAAAGTAGTCTGGGAACTCGCCCTTAGCTTCTAGGATTTCCTTAAGCTTCGCGTGGGCGATATCGCGGGCCACGATAATATGGCCGGAAAGTGAAACGGCAGTGGTGACTGGGTATTTGGAGAGCGTGGAGAGGGTTTTTTCCATCCCATCGTCGAGATTGATTTCGACGCCTTTGAACTTCCAGTCGCGGTATTCGTCAGGGATAAATCGGCCGGGATTTTCTTCGAGTTTTTCTAAGAAAATTCCATCTTTGGTAATCTTGGCTTTGGCCTGGCGATCGGCCGAGCAGGAAACGCCGAGTCCGACGGGGCAAGAAGCACCGTGTCGGGGGAGGCGGATGACACGGACGTCATGCGCAAAATATTTTCCGCCAAACTGAGCACCTATGCCAATCTTTCGGGCGGCTTCCAGAAGCTTGCTTTCGAGTTCGATGTCGCGGAAAGCCTGGCCGTGTTCGTTTCCGGCAATGGGAAGTTCGTCGAGGTAGCGGGCCGATGCGAGTTTGACGGTTTTAAGGCAGGCTTCCGCAGAGGTTCCTCCGATTACGAAAGCGAGGTGGTAAGGTGGGCAGGCCGAGGTGCCAATAGAGCGCATTTTTTCGATACAGAACTCAACGAGACTTTCTGGATTGAGAAGGGATTTGGTCTGTTGGAAGAGGAATGATTTGTTGGCCGATCCACCGCCTTTGGTCATAAAGAGGAATTTATATTCTGAGCCTGGGGTAGCGAATAGGTCGATCTGTGCGGGAAGATTTGTCTTAGTGTTGACTTCCTCATACATGCTTAAAGGCGACACTTGTGAGTAGCGGAGGTGCTCTTCTTGGTAGGTCTTGTGAATACCGGCCGAGATTGCTTCGGCATCATTGGCGCCGGTCCAGACGCTTTCACCTTTTTTGCCCATTACGATTGCAGTGCCAGTGTCCTGGCAGCCCGGAAGAATTCCTCGCGCGGCGATTTCGGCATTCTTAAGAAGCATTAGCGCGACCATACGGTCATTTTCGGTAGCTTCCGGATCATCGAGGATAGAGGCAACTTGCTCGAGATGGGAAGTTCTGAGTTTGAAGGAAACCGCTTTAATTGCCTCGTTGGTCAGAAGGGTGAGGGCCTTCGGGTCGACCTTTAGGATTTCCCGATCTCCGAACATTTCAGAAGTGACAAAGTCCGAGGTGATCTTCTCGTATTTTGTGGGATCGGGGCCGAAGGGTAAAGGGTCTTGGTAGTGGAATTCGATCATGGAATTGAGTGGGTTAGAGACTTCGTCCTTCGTCGACTTCGATGTAGTCCATGAAGCTTAAAATGTCATCGCGATCAGTGTGTGGGTCTTCTTTTTTACGTTCAGCAAGGCGCTTGCTCAGATCGTCGCGGAAGCCACGGGTTTTCATATATGCAAGGAACCAGGCTTTTTCGTAATCGGGACGGGTCACGCCATTTTCACGAGCCCAGTTCAAGGCGTCTTCATCAGTGGCTCCGGCGATGACTTGGGATTTCAAGTCTTTGTAATCAACTCCAAGGAATTGGCAGGTCCAAAGATCCATGCCGAGGCC
>DIHU01000111.1:5697-7208 GCA_002420315.1 Akkermansiaceae bacterium UBA5688 | reverse complement strand
CGCGGAGGGGCAAGCCTCCGACCCGGTTTCCTGGGAGGGTGAGATCCCTAACTGGCAAGCCCCGAAGTAGTAAAACTTCAGGTGATCATCTGCCCAGCAGCAGCAGGCCAAGTCCGCTGAACAAACCCATTTGAACTCTCCCCTCTTCCACCGCCTCAGTAGCGCCCTCAAATGCCCCTACCAAAAAACAAATTCCTAGCAGCCCCACCATTTTTTTACTTAGGATGAGAGGCCTAATCTTTAGTCTCTAAAAAGATAATGAAATCAAAATCAATTAATTCAATAAGACTTCAAAGTGTTCTTATTCTCTCATGCTTGACTTGCTCACTCTTTGCAGAGGAATCATCCATGAAAATTCCAGAAGACATTGTAAAACAGCAGCCGTTCTTTCAAGTCTGGGATGAGGAGGTTCCGACGGGGCAAGTCGTCGTTGCTATGGATGGATCGGTTCTTGTATTCAAAGGTCATGGTTCTGGTACTGATGGATCAAAATATATTAGTATTAAGAGAAGCGTTGACGGGGGCAAAACCTGGACAGAGGAATCGAAAGTGGGGGATATGATTAAAGTTGATGGCGACATGAGTGATGATGGAAGGTATCCAAATAATAATTGGACCGGCCTAGGTAATGTCATGGTTGATGAGGTGACGGGCCATATCATGGTTTTTATGACGACTCTAAAAACCGCGCAAAAACTTTTCCGAAGTAAGGATCATGGCAAAACTTGGAAGATGGAAGAAACTCAAATTAAACCAGGAAAAGATGGCTGGACGCCTGCGACTAATGGAGCCTGTGACCCAGGGGTAACGATGAAATACGGACCTAAAAAAGGTCGGCTAATCATGCCGGCAAGAGTGTTTCCAGAATATTTAAATAAGGGAAAGAATAAGAAACGGTTCAATGATCTCTACGCTATGGCACTTTATAGTGATGACCGAGGTAAGAGTTGGAGTTCCTCAGCACCATTTCCAATAGGTGGGACCGGGGAGTCTGGGTTAGTTGAGCTAAGTAATGGAAAGATTTATCACAATTCAAGAACTCACATGCGTCCAGGAAACCGACGCATTGCTTATAGTCATGATGCCGGTGAAACATGGGTAGGAGAGCATGAAGATGATGAATTATTTGATGGTCCACCAGACGTTTACGGGTGTAAGGCAGGACTTTTACGTTTACCTTACGAGGACCGGGACATCCTTCTCTTTAGTTCCCCAGGAAATAGACAGACCCGGACTGATATTACGGTTTGGGTCAGTTTTGATGGAGGCCAAAGCTGGCCAGTTCATCGCCTCATCAAAGAAGGCCCAGGAAACTACACTTGGATTGCGGCGGGTCGAAAAGGGACCCCGAGTGAAGGTTTTGTTTACTTATTAGCAGGTAAAGATTGGATGGCTCGTTTCAATTTATCATGGCTTTTAGAGTCAAATCATCCTGGAAAATAGAATCTTAGCTATATTGTTCTATCAATCACCCTCTTTCTCCCCTCAACGGCGCCCACAAGCGCCCAAGG
>DIHU01000111.1:0-5310 GCA_002420315.1 Akkermansiaceae bacterium UBA5688 | reverse complement strand
ATCCGGAATTAAGACAATGAAGATCGTTAGATTTCTCAGTGACAAGGATGAGCCGCAGTTAGGGGCTCAACACGTAGACGGTTCGGTGACGCGAATCGAGGGTTGTATTTTCAGCGAACACCACGATACCGGGGAACCGGCCACGGTGAAAAAACTGCTCGCGCCAGTGCAGCCAACAGCCGTTTTGTGTATAGGCCTCAACTACCGCAAACATGCCGAGGAGGGTGGGGCCGCTATCCCGGAACATCCGGTGCTGTTCATGAAAATGCCGAGCACTGTGCAAAACCCCGGCGATCCGATTTTGCTGCCAACCAAGCTCAAGAGCGAGGCGGTGGACTACGAGTGCGAGTTGGCGGTGGTCATCGGCACGGACTGTAAAAATGTCTCGAAGGCCGACGCGCTTGACTATGTGCTTGGCTATACCTGCGCCAACGACGTCAGTGCGCGCGACTGGCAAAAGGGTGGCGGCGGCGGCCAATGGTGCCGCGGTAAAACGTTTGACACATTCTGTCCGCTTGGCCCGGTGCTGGTGACGAGCGACGAGATTCCCAACCCGAACGCGCTTGGTATCAAGACCATCCTCAACGGCGAGGTGATGCAGAACTGGAACACCGAAGACATGATCTTTGACGTGCCGGCGTTGATCGAGTTCCTCAGCGGCAGCACCCGGCTTGCCGCCGGCACGGTGATCCTCACCGGCACGCCGCACGGCGTAGGCTTCGCCCGCACGCCGCCAGTGCTGCTCAAGGACGGCGACGAAGTCACCATCGAGATCGATGGCATTGGCCAACTAACTAACCCGGTGAAAGACGAGTAATGTTCCAGTATATTGCCCAAGCGGAAGACAAGCCTTGGCAGCCCGGCCCATACGACGGCGTGGAGTTGAAGCTGTTGCACAAGGACGAGGTGACCGGCGCGGTGACGGTGCTGCGGAAGTTCGCAGCCGGTGCAATCATCCCGGCGCATACGCATCCCCTTGCCAACGAATGGGCCTACGTTCTTTCCGGCGAATGGGAGGAGGCTGAAAAAGTTTACACCGAGGGGACGCTGTTCCACGCGCCCAAAGGGGAACGGCACGGCCCGCATAAGGCCAAGACCGAGGTGATCAGCCTCACCCACTTCGACGGCCCGCTGACCGTCGAACACCCCCCTTTCTCCCCTCTCCGATCGCTTCAATGAAGCCCTAAAACGCTCATCCCCAAAAGCAAACTCCTAGAGGTCTCGAAAATTGGGCCATGCGCTAGAAAAACGCATGGCCCTGAGACAAATATTCTGAACGTGTCTTATTCGTTTTTGATAAGAACTAGGAAAAGTCGTTCTGGGAGGGGACCTTCAATCTTGACCTCGATCGTGTCTCCGGTGCCTTCAATGTTCTCGCGCTCGACATCCCATGAAATGAGATCCTCACTGCTTGTCACATTGTAGGTTTTCCCGGTTTCTGAAACGAAACTGGCGAGGATTCCCCCATCCTCCAGAAGCTCAACATCCTCAAACTCCAAGACAGCATCCCCCGGATCAGTCGTGATCTCCGTTCCTGAAAACTGGAGGGTATAGGCTCCGATGGTGTTTTCATCATATCCTTCGACGAGGATGAAGTAGGTCCCGGGCTCGAGTGTCCCGGCGAGGCGGAAGTTGAAATTGTCGTCGCCAGCATCGTCGTTGAAAGCAAGCTCATTGCCCTCCTCATCAAAGAGTGTTCCGATGGTATCGGTATCCCCGGTTGTCTGGAGAACGACTTCATAGGGCGCATCCAAGATAAAGCTGAAGTAGTCTTTGTCCCCAGACTCACCGATAAATCCCTCGATTGAGTCATCCCCATCTGGATTATCAGGAATCGGTGCGGCATCAGCGCGGTTGTTCGGATAGTCATCAGTTGGAGCAGCTTGGAAGCTCATTTCCAGCGAATAGGGCCCTGTTGTCGTCCGATTGTAGCCCTCGACTTGGACGTAGTAGATTCCAGCCGTTACCGATTGAGAAAGGGCAAAGTTTGTCCCTGCACCGCCATCGTCATCAGAACTCGCATCCTGGGAGTCAGCGCGCCGTAGATACCCGAAGGTATCTGTCGAACCTGTCGTGGTGACTTGAAGCACACCACTGGAGGGAATCTCAACGGCGAAGTAATCGGCATCAGAAGCCGCCTCCAAGCTACCCGATGTCGTCGAGGTGGGTTGCACCACCGTGACATTCTCGTCCGAAGGCCCGTTGGAATGATCATCGAGCTCGGTCTCCGGCGTGAAGTGGAGAACGAGAGCGTAGTCTCCTGTCGTCGTTTCGAAACCGCTGACTTCAAGATAGTAGGTTCCCGCATCGGGCACCGCGCCAGAGAGGAGGAAATTTGTGCCAGGCCCTTCGTCATCGTCTTCTAGCTCCTCGACGATTCCATAGGTGTCGGTTGTCCCCACGGTGTAGGCTGTCAGAAGACCAGCTGAGGGGGTTTTGATGGCGAAGTAGTCGACGTCTCCGGCGATCTCAAGTTTCCCTGCCGTTGTGCTCGTCGAAAGCGCTACGGTAGCGGTCTCCTGAGTGTTGCCATGGTCATCGTTGGCAGCGGCTTCGGTGAAACTGGAATCCAAGTTATAACTCCCGGTCGTTGCCTGGCCGGCTCCACGAACTTCAAGATAGTAGATCCCCGCAGCAAGATCTCGGCTGATGGAAAAGTTGAGATTGTTTCCGCTATCACTGTCTTTTGCGAGTTCCGCGCCATTGGCATCAAGAAGCCGGGCGTCGGCATCCGTTGTTCCTGCCGACTGGACGGTGAAGGAACCCGCACTGGAAAGTTCGATTTTAAAGACATCGACATCGCCACCTTGCTCCAAGACCCCAATCGTTGCCGTTCCCACGGCCAAAGTAGAAGCTGATTCACTGTTGTCTCCATGGTCATCGGCGACGACATTCGCCTCGAAATCAACCTTCAAGGAATACGAGCCCGTTTCTACGCCATTATATCCCCTCGCTCGCAAGAAGTAAGTTCCGGCAGTCAAATTTGACTGAACCCGGAAGTTCGTGAAGTCCCCCGTGTCATCGTCTTCCTGGACGACTTCCCCACTGGAATCAAAGAGTGTTCCAAAGGTATCCGTACTTCCCAGTGTCGTTACTATCAACGTGCCTCCAGAAGAAACTACAATCTTGAAGTAGTCATCATCTCCAACGGTATCGACTACCCCAGCGGTGGTGCTAGAAAGCCCCACCGTCGTGGCATCGACAGTCCCATTTCCGTGATCATCGCTATTGGAGATCCCCGTTCCTTGAATGGAGAAAGTGAAACTTGGAGTGTCCTCATCATTGCTATTGATCGTCACCGTTGCGGATTTCAGCCCCGATGAGGTCGGGCGAAAGCCAATGACCAGATTGCCAGAGCTATTCGCAGTCAGCGAAGAACCAGGATCAGAGATAACGCGGAACTGGTTACTATTTGCCCCACTGAGCTGAAATCGACTTCCGCTAAAATTGAGAGTTCCTGTGCCACTATTTCGAATGACGAAGTTACGCTGCTCTTCGCTATCCACATTGATCCCTTCGAAGTCAGTATTATCAGACGCCCGAGGGGAACTGTCACCATTTGTGATTCCCAATCCTGAGCCTGCCACATTGATATCAGGAATTGGAGTTACACCGGCGGTCACTTGTAAAAGTGGTGACGAAATCGAATCGGTATTGTCGGACTCCGAGGACTCAGCCACATCTCCTTCGGAGTCGATCACCCACCCAACTCGATAGGAACCCGGACTAAGTGATTCTGGAATGGTAACGACCGCGCCAAGTTGTTGTCGGGAACCAGCCGCCAGGGACGATATCTCCAGTTGGCCAAGAGAAATGTCTGCCGAAAATTTATCGGTCTCTCTTGAGAGAAAGCATTCCACCGTAAAAGTCGTGGCATTGGCGCTGCCCGTATTGGCAATTTCTCCGCGGACGGTCACTTCATCCCCAGCCATCACGGAGGCACTCGAGAGACTTTGGCTAGATGCATCTCCAGCTGTAAGATTCGCTCTCGCAACAGCCCCTCCAAAACCAATATCAGCCGTCATCACAACGCCATCGTTTGAGATGTTTTCGACCCGAATACCGGTCGCATTTCCATCGTATCCTGCCGAGGAAGGATTGGAGCTTGGAGTGAGAGAAGCCCCACTTCGATAGAGATCGTCAGCGTCCACTCGGCCACCGCCAATTTGTTCAATGTCTTCGCGACCGTCGGCTTGCACGAGCTTCACCAACTTGTGAGCAGTGGCACCTCCCCGATCGGTATTCGAGAACGCAAAATCACCTCCACTCGAGTCCAAGGTTGCGTCGACATGCCAAATGGCGAGCCCGTTGGAAGGGAGGTTCGAATCTCCACCATCGTTTCCAATACGAAACCGATTCTCGATGAGGAAGAATTCCTGGAAGGGTGATTGTCCGATATCAGGAAAAATAACAACGGCTTTGTCGTCGGCATTACTCGTATCGCCCGATGCACGCAGAACGCGACTTTCGGAGGCCCCACCAGAAACAATCTCGGGCTCAATCCAATCGAGTATCCAACGGAGGAAGGCATTGGGGTTTCCGACATTTCCATCCATGACATCGTATCCTCCTACCCCCCCTTCAAGACCACTATTCTCTTTGTAGTCATAAAGATCTGGGAGACCTAACAAGTGCCCCGTCTCGTGAATGAGGGTTTGAGGGTCAAAGTCCGTATCATCAGCTCTAGGATCAAGACGTTGCCAGGTAAAGGTTCCGAGACGCTTCCCATCAAAAAGAGTGGTCTGAGCATCAGGGACATAGAAACTCCATTGATAAGCCCACCAAAAAGATGACCATCCTCCACTTTGACCTGAATAGAGAACATTGAGCCCGTCGATGAAGCCGTCTCCATTATTATCATATTGCGAAAAATCGTGATTATCGTCGAAGGAACGCAAGGCCTCCGAAATCATATCGAAGAGAATCTGGTTATCCCCTTCTGCGCCAAGAGGGGCGTATGTCAGCTGATTTTTTGGAAAGGTGTAGAATCCGAGAACATTGCCACGCAGCGTGAGTTTTCCCTCTGAAGCTCTCTTGTAATAGGCGGCCAAACTTTCGAAGGGAGCGAACTCCTGCGCGATCTCCGTGCCATCGCCATAGATATTGTCGTAGATTGCGCTGGGCGTCATCTGAGGAAACCGCTGCGAGGCCAGCTGATCGGGGAAATCCACTAAAAGAGTGAGAGTTTTGGGACTCCCCGTCGTTGGAATCCCCCGGCGATCCGAAGGGGGCGCGAACTGCGGCATACGCCGCTGAATCTCCTGATTGCTCAGGCCCTCGGCTTGCAGCTTGGCCTTGGCGATCTTATGC
>DIHU01000098.1 GCA_002420315.1 Akkermansiaceae bacterium UBA5688 | reverse complement strand
AGGAACATGCCCCGCGTTTCCCCCACGGAAGAGAGGCCAACCATTGAAGGCTTCCGGTGCAAATTCATGCTCAGGAGCGCTGGCATCCTTATCACTGGCGATACCAATAGTCATCCGGATATCCGTGCGGTCGCTACAATCGAGCTTCAACCTAAGGGTTCTACGGGGGAGGTAGCGAGTCACTTCTGCCCGGCCAAGGTAGTTCCCACGTTTCCAAGTAGGATCAATCATCGCACTATAAAGAAGGAAGATCTTCCCATCCTTCGACCAATTCTCTCCCCATGAATTGACGACGATATAGGCTCCCCGCTCCCAGTCAGCGAGGGTTACTTTGCCATCATTGTTAAGATCAATATCATTAGTAATCTTGCCGTCACCATTCACATCATAACCAACCTGATCATCGTATCCGACGCAGGTGATTCCATGTCCGTATCCACTCGGCCCCCAGCGGACCCATACGTCATCTCCAGCCGCGTACTCCCCTTCCGGAATCGTTTTGGTGACCTTTTTCAATTCACCCATTCGCCCATCTAGAGCGAAAATCCCACCAATCGCTTCCTTCTCTACCTTCTCTTGATTTCGATCAAAAAGCCATCCCCGTGCCTCATTCAACTGATCCACAGTGTTGGCAGGTGAATAGCGATAACCCGATACGCGGTATTCCATAGCCTCGCGCCAAATCTGATAGCCGTTTGGCCACACGCCGATCTTCTTCAGGCGGACCCCACCATATGATTTCGCAGTGGGAATGCCTATGCGCTTAGCGACCTCCCAACCATGATACGCCTCGGATCCCACATTCTCTGCTCGGTTCATCATATTCCACGAGAAGTGAGCCGGAAATCGCGTTGCATCAGAGTCTGCCGCAGTCCCATTCAAAACATTCATCTCATAGGTGAAAATAGATCCGATTGCTGCAAATTGACCGCAGGTTCCCCACCTCTGCTTATAAATTGGCGGAAATTGCTTGCGAGTGGAATTATCTACCTTGGAAGGTAAACGCTTCAGGTCAATTTTTGTCTCTCCCACATCTGGGCCCTTAGCATTCTTCCAAGTGTTGTAATCCCTGCCCTGCGACGGTGGCCGCGAAAATCCACCAGGATACTCGGCACGGGCTTGCTCGACTTCGTCCGCGACCAGCGGCCACATAAAATTAGAGAACAGGAGGGTTCCAGCGGCGAGAAATCGGCTTGAAAAAGTAATCATAAGTAAAATCGTGGAGTAATACTTTACATAACAGCAAAGACTATCGCGAGATGGTATATTATCGAACTAGCGAAAGTGAATCCTCTCACCAACCTCAGGAAAAACAAACATTCATGTTCTGATCAAAATTTGCCCGATAGATTACAGCATCAACCATCAGTAGATAATCTCATGGCCCTCTTTGCATAGGCATGGAAGCTACAATGAATCTATTCCCCATTCTCCCCAAAATCCGGCTTGGTAGCACTGTTTTTTGCCTCTTGGCTTCAGTGACTTTTTGTAACGCTCAGAAATCGTCGTCATCCGAAAAACTTCGCCCTTTGACAGAAGCCCGAACCATCGGGCGCGCGAACTCAGCACTGTTGGCGAAAAAGGAAACGCTCACGACGACGAACGGAAAGCCATCTGCCAATCTCGCGGACTTCAAGAAACATATTTTCCCGATTTTCACTAAGACCTGTGTCCAGTGCCATGGCCCCAAGAAAGCCAAAGGAAAATTTCGTGTTGATACCCTCGATCCCAATCTCATAGAGGGAGGCGACATCGATTGGTGGCTGGAAGTCCTCGATGTGGTGAGCAATGACGAGATGCCTCCAGAAGATTCCGAGGTGCAACTCACCAATGAAGAAATTAGTAAAGTCACAGGGTGGTTAAGTTCTGAAATTCAGAAAGCTTCAACAGAACGGCGTAATAAAGGTGAACATTCATCGTTTCGTCGCATGACGCGATATGAATACGATTATGCTTTGCAAGATCTGCTTGGACTCTCCTACTCGCTCTCTGGAAACCTTCCTCCTGAAGCTGATTCGCAAGATGGTTTCAAAAACAGCTCAGAAACGCTGCAAATGTCTGCGATGCAGTTTGAGATCTATCGCGAGACAGCGCTCAAAGCGCTTGAACATACAACCGTGGTGGGTGAGCACCCCATGGCCGTCGTCTATCAGCTCCCCAATTCGGATGAGGCTTTGTCTGCCCTTAATCACAATCAGATCAGCAAAACTCACACCCTCACCCAAAAAACAAAAAAAGGTCAGGCTCCTCCAGAAACCGTCATTTTTGACCAACGGAATGGATCAGTGAAATTTAATCTGAGTAATCACCTACCCGACCAAGGCACGATGCGCATCACACTTCGGGCCCGACGCTCGACGATGAAGGTTGATGAATTTGCGAGCCTCCGTTTTATTTTTAGCGCTCATACCAGCAACAACGCCAACTTTTCCGAAGTCATCAGCAAACGCGCAATCCCGGTGACAGGCTCGATGAAGGACCCACAATTAATCCACCTAGATATTCCTCTCAGCGAAATCCAGCGAAACCCATTCCGAAACAACAAGGAAACATTCCCGAGACGCGATGAATTTCTAACCATCGAATGCCAGTCAAGAACACGGGGAAAGGAACCGCTCAGTATCACCGTTGATTTTATCGAAATTAGCGCACCCTTTTTCGAACAATGGCCGCCCCAAACCCACCGTGATATTTTCTTTGAAACCCCAAATATAAACGAGGAGGCAGAATATGCCCGTGAGGTCTTAAGTCGATTCATGGAACGAGCTTGGCGGCGGACCGTGAACGTAAATGAAGTGTCCCCTTTCGTCACATTGTTCACCAAATATCGCCCCGAGTTTTCGACGATGGAGGAAGCGATGG
>DIHU01000010.1:7054-7824 GCA_002420315.1 Akkermansiaceae bacterium UBA5688 | reverse complement strand
TTCTTAAAAATCAAGTTTTTGAAGGAAATTGATAAAGGAAGATGAGATTATTGAGAGTAGGTCCAAGGAATTGTTCCTATTCCCGATTGAGACTCTTCAATAAGCTTAAAGTATGATTGCATTGCATCACTCTTCATGAAGTTTTTCATCTCCTCGCTTTGTTCATTGAATAAATTTTTTCCATCATTTGGTAATTTCCAAATCGTAATCTGGTCATAGTCTCCTGTGATGGCACGGAAAAGCATGGGAGTGTATCCAGTATTTGATCTGAATTGGTCAGTTTTATCAAATCCTTCTTCAGATTTTCCCATTTTGAAAGTTTCAAAGTTTAATAAGACAGGAGTTTTAGTTCCCTCCAAGTTATAGAACTCATCATTGATTTTTGGGAGATCACCTACTAATTTAAAGATGGCATGAGTTCTTTTCTTAATGAGACTGAAAAACTCTTTTTCTAATTTAACAAATTCCTCTTCTCCTAATCTTTTGATGATATCTTTTTTCCACTCTTGAGAGACCTTATCGGGGTTTTGTTTAAAGTCTGCGATCCCCTCGGGCTTGTAAAAAAAGACAACATGATCCCATTCTCCTGCCATTAAATCAAAGGGAATCGCGAGTCGACCTACATTTCGATCGGTAGGAAACCAATACTCTTCAATGATCTCCGAAGCTCGTAAATTTGCTCCAGGATGGAATGAACTAAAGGAAGCTTCAAAGTAGTGCACTTTTTCCTTTTCGATCTTTTCTTTGTGGTCGTCTGCAGAAAGAGATGG
>DIHU01000010.1:5598-6674 GCA_002420315.1 Akkermansiaceae bacterium UBA5688 | reverse complement strand
ATATGAAAAAGATGAAGGCGGTAAATATTAAAATCCTTAAATAAACATGAAAGCCATCCATGGATAGCGCCCGAAAAATTCATGGTCTTACATGAAGCTGAGGAACTAAAATCTACCGGGACCAATCGCCGGATTATCTATTTTTATTATGATTTTTGAAGATTTTTATAAAGCCGATAAGGGAGTATCGCGTAATTCTTCGTGTTTGGTAGTAGGGCCTTGGTATCACTAGGACTACTGTATTTGGACCACAGCGGTGAAAGGAAATGATTGTTAATTAGGAATCGTTTTAAGCTGCCGCTAGATGCAACAGCATAGTTCCATATCCTATAATATTGTTAGGGTTTAGGGATCGCATAACCAAGAGACCATAGAACAGCATTTCGGTAGAGCCGTTGGACGTTTGGATCTTCAAAGCTCTTACGGGCCCCAATGGTTGTTGCGAGAGCACGGCGATTAGGTTTACTTTCAATCGTCCAAACTATTGGGTGTGGACTGCCACTGATACGTTTTTGGTCTTCCGCTGAGAGGACCATAGCGTGGTTGTGCCCACCCACTTTTTTGAAGGTGGCACGTTGACGACCTCTCAGAGCTTGCCCTATCATGAGAGGTGTACATTCGATGTCTAAGGGGTTGACTGCGTAGTGAAAATCAGGAGTCCAGAAGCGGGGATCAATACCTGTCATGACGGGGTGCTTTGCCGACATGACATAGTTGACTTGGCTAGATTCGTGACCGTGGTGGCCGCGGTAGGGCGTTCCAAGGTGACGAGTTGGGAACTCTCGATTTTCACCTGCTAACTTGGAATTCTTGGGAAAATCAAAAAGATGAGTACTTGTGCGAACGGCTATGAAGGGTTTGTGATTAAGATGCTGATCAAGTGCTTTGTATTGGGATTCTTCGAGATTCACAAAACGAAGCGAGAGAATGAGTAGATCGGCGTTTGGTAGGTGCGTGGAGAGATCTGGGAAGCGGTGAGGAGTTTCACTGCGGTCTATTTCAAGATGAGTGATCTTGAGTTGGTGATCTTTTTCTAGCTTTTTCCCTAGTTCGCTCAGAGACGAACGCGTTCCGTA
>DIHU01000010.1:3634-5206 GCA_002420315.1 Akkermansiaceae bacterium UBA5688 | reverse complement strand
ACGATCATGGTTCCGTGCATGATGCGCCAGTGTCCGGGCACGGTGCAGAGAAAGGGATAGGAACCGGGCTTCTTGGGAGTGATAAAGCGAAGCACTACCTTCTGATGGGGTTTTGCCATTGGAGTGGCATGTAGAACTTCGGGCAGATCTGGAATCCAATCACGCTCTATCGCTTTTGGGTCGGAAAGGATCTTGTCAACGCTACGTCCAACTTTTTCCAGCGAAGTGGGAGCGCAAAGGACGAGGTTGTGCTGAATGACGTCTGGGTTATTTAAACGGAGTTCAACTGGAGTATTTGCGGGGACTCGGATTGAATTTTGGTCGAAACGAAGTTGATCGGGAACAGTGGCGACATCTACCGGCACCAATTGAAGCGAGCGGATTTGAGCAACAGTATCGTGAGCTTTGCGGATGGTGGAGATTATGGTGAGGAGCTTGGAAGCGAGCTCGAAAGAAGCAGAGCCACGCTCTTCCACAGGTGTTGACTTGAGGATGGGAAGATGAGCGTCTAACAGAGCAGCAGCAGCTTCGGCGGGCCAGGTCTCCTCGGGGCGCGTCAGAATTGCCTCGACTGCCGATGCAGTGAGATCTGGATTTACGACATGTTTGGCAAGGGCAGCGAAGATCTTAGTATCATTTCCAGGGATATGGCCGAGGGAGAAGAGGGCGGCATCTTGCACGGCCCCAGACAAAGAAAGGGCTTTTTGAGCTGGTTCCAAATAGGAGAGTTTGAGTTTGGGCGAATCGATCCGCGCGATGGATCGAAGGGCATCGGGATCGAGAGGGATAGAAGTGAGGTGACCGGATCGAAGCTGTCCAGCAAAAGCGGCTTGCCGGATGGTGGAGTTCTTCAATTTTAATAAGGAGTCGAGTAGACCGCCGGAGGAGACTTGGGTGGAGTCGAGGACTGCGAGCCACTCGTCGAGGGCGGGGCGTTCTTCTCGTTCGAGCTGTTCAATAATTTCTATCAATGTCTGTTCCTTTGTTTTGGAACCTTGCTCGGCAAGGTGGTTCAGGGCCTTGATCCGAAGCACGGGATCTATTTTGGGGCGGTGAATGAGAGCCCTGAGGACGCGTTTGCTGAGTGGAAGGGCTGCGAGTTTCTCTGGCGGGATCGCCATAGGATGATTTTGGAGAGCGGGGGCCACGGCCTTCCGAGCGTTGGTAGTCGCAAATTTAAGGTATTTGTCTTGGGGATGTTCGCTTACCTGTTCGATCACTGCGACCGCGATAGAGGGATCAGCCCAGGTGGAAGAGACAACGGTTTCAAGGCGAACCTTGGGATGCTCGTCGTTTGCTAGCCGGAGGAAATGGTTGTGAGCGCCAGGAAGATCTTCAGACCATTGACGGAGAAGGTGCGCGGCGGCCGCCCGGGCGTGATAATCGCGGTGAGTGGACACTTGTTGGAAGAGCTCGGTATTGATCCAACCTCGCTGTTGATGAAGCCATAGCGCTTCAGTGAGATGGTGAGCATGGTTCACATCCGACGGGTCGAGCGAGCTTAGCCATTTTTTGAGAGCTGGCTGTAGGGTTTTGTCCGGTAGATTCCAAAGGGCGCGTCGAGCACGGTAG
>DIHU01000010.1:0-3234 GCA_002420315.1 Akkermansiaceae bacterium UBA5688 | reverse complement strand
GGGCGATCTTTCCAGGTAACCCGCCAGATACGGCCTTTACTCGAGTCCCGTCTTTCGTCGCGGAGGGAATACTGCATATGTCCGAGGACGGGATTGTACCAGTCGGCTACGTATAAAGCGCCATCGGGACCGAGCTGAAGATCGACTGGGATGCAAGCTTTGTTGTGCGCTTCAAAGACCTTACCGAGACGTTTGTGATCGTAGGTTGTGCCGTTCTCGGTCCAATCGTGAAGAAGAACGCCCTGAAAATTTTTGTATTGGTTGGTAAATACTTTTCCCTGGAACTCGTCGGGCCAGTGCCTACTCGAGATGAACTCCTGACCACAGTTACGAGTATCGGAGTTTCCGTAATTGGCATTTGCGACATTGCCGGACTCGGGTTGGTTAATTAGCGAGGCGTTATTATGACGAGCGACATAGAGATGTTCTCCCCATCGATTGATAGCATATCCCCAAGGATTTCCTCCGGGAGGGAGGCGGGAAACGATCTCTAGGCGATGGGTTCGCGGATCAAAGCGATAGATAGCATTGTCCTTACTGCGGCGAGGTCCATAGATGGTCTCCACTTGAGTATGATGAAACACGCTCTCTTGCATGTAGAGTCCTCCACCTGGGCCCCAGACAAAGTTATGGATAGCGTGGTGGCAATCTTCGCTACCAAAGCCGTGCAAGAGGATGGTCTCTTGATCGGCCTTGCCGTCATTGTTGGTATCTCGGAGGAAAACAAGATTAGGTTCCTGTGAAAGAAAGATCCCATCCTCACCAAACTCGAAGCCAAGTGGGAGGTAAAGATTTTCGGCAAAGATGGTGCGTTTGTCGGCTTTACCGTCCTGATCTGTATCTTCAAGAATAAGAATCTGGTCGTTGGTTTTGACGCCGGGAAGCGCGTGTGGATAGGAAGGCATGGTCGCGACCCAAAGACGCCCAGCGGCATCAAATTTGATAGCCACTGGATTTCGAAGCTCCGGAAATTCTTCTTCGGAGGCGAAGAGTTCGACCTGAAACCCCTCGGCAATCTCGAACTTGGCTCGTTCTTTTATGGGCGAAAGTGCAGGAGATATACCTCCTCTTTTGCCTGGGCGAGTTGTAGGGATCTTGATAGTGGAAGAATCATCGATCTCAGGGGGAAGCTTATCGCCGCGTGCGGCGCTCCAGATCCGCTGATCACGAAGACTGGTCATCTGGAGAAGTTTTTTGCGCTCGAGAGGAAAGTTTACTGTGCCGTATGGGTTTTTACGGTCACCGTGAATATAGAAGCTATTTACGGTTCGATACCAATCAAAGAAAGTATCATTTTTTTCCAACACCTCGGTTCGAATCGCTTCAAGAGGCGCTCCATCAGGTAGAGGCGCGAAGAGCTTATCCGAGAGAATAGTAGGAGCCAATTTTGAGTAACCTTCTGCCGTGAGGTGGATGCCATTGATCGTGTACTTTTTTTCCTCATCTTGTTGGTAAATTGCTTTAGAGGCGGAGTAAAGATCGATGCAGGGGATTCCAAGTGAGTCCGCAACACGCTGCATCGTATTCGTGTAGAGTAAAAGTAGGCGATTTCTTTTGGGGGTATCTGGGACAGTGTTGCCCTCGCAGGCGAGAGGAGAGTAAAGGACGATCTTAGGATTAGATTCTCCATTGTAATTCCTGCTCTGCATCCGCCCGAGAAAACTTGCAAGATTGGTTTCGAACTGAGCAATCCCTTCCTCTTCACCATAATCCCAGGTCTCATTGAAGCCATAGCAAACCAGGATGACATCAGCTTTTACTTCGGAGAGATAGTGATGAACATCGCCAAAATCTTTGGGTCGAGGGCGCAAGCTAACGGTATCGGCTGACCAGGCAAGGTTGCGAACGACAAGGTTGTGCTCCGGGTAGCGCGCATGCAATTGACTTTCGATCTCACCGAAGTACTGCATTCGCTCGGCGAAAGTGTTGCCGATCCAGACAACATGATCACCCTGTTGGAGTTCGAGTGAGGTAGCGTCAGTGGTGCTTGCCGAGAAGAAAGCAAAAAGAATGACTGTAAGCGCCGCTAAAAGGCTGGTTCGAGGAGAGGGCGGCGGGGTCATATCAGTTGGGGGCGGAAGGGTTAACCTATCCAGATTTACTGGCTTCTGCAACCGAAGACTCCGCCCGATTTGTAATCCTGACTACTGGGAATTTCCTTTTAGCGGGAAAGGGTTGAAGTCGTCTTTAGTGATTCTCTGCGCCTCTTACGGGTAAATCCCCCAGAGCTTCAGGCCTGTTCGCTTAATCATAGAACAAAAATTTCGAAGTCATAAAAAACTTGGCAAATTAGACCTGATATCAAAAATCATATCATTATCAAAATAGTGATTCCCTTTTGTCGATCAGGTCAAAGGGAACTCAGTTTTTCTCACATTCAGAAGCCCCCGCCTCTAATCAGTAATGGCTGACCTCAAAGACGTTCCTTGCTACATTCCAATTTCTCGCTCTCGAGTGAAAGATGCTCTTATCGCTATGGATATTGTCGATAAGGATTTGGAAAAAGAGTTGAAACAAGTGTCGCAGATGTTGGAGGCGCTCTGGCATCACAACTTTCAAACCACTCAAGAAAAACTTAAGTCGATCTACGAGCATCTTGATCCTTTTGAACATCCACACGGAGCCTTACCGCGTGTCGAACACTTTTTGAAGATCTTTGATGGGGTTTTGAAAGACGGGAATTGGTTGCCAATCACAGACGAAGAACTAAAGGAGGCAATCGAGGGGGAAGATGTTTTTCCTATCAGCCTTGATGTGAGATTCGACGAATTTTTAGAAATGCGGCTCTATAAGCTTGGCGTAATGCCGTTTACTACTTTTCGAAAAGCCTTTTTTGGTCTCAAAAAGATCCCTATTGAGGGAATCGCATATGACCGGGTGCTCCAGGTCATTCAATATAAAGAGGAGGAATGGTTTAAGGCTAATAAGAGGATGAAGAACTTCCCAGGGAAGGATGCGCGTGGCTTGCATATGCATTTATTCAAGAGTGTGCCTAAGCTCGATTTGGAGACTATTTTTCCTAATACAACGCCGAATATGCGGGGTATTGATCGTCTGAAAATCTTAGCTCCTGCGCTTGCTGGTATTGTCACGATTGCTGCAAAATTTGGTCCGATTCTTTTCGGAGACACTCCGGGAGACACCAATCTCAGTTTAATATTTGGAGCCTTAGCAGGATTGTTTACCTACATGTTGCGATCGTATTTGGCTTTTCGGAAAACCAAAGAATCCTAC
>DIHU01000108.1:2244-3676 GCA_002420315.1 Akkermansiaceae bacterium UBA5688 | reverse complement strand
GATTCGTTATACCGTTTGTGAAATACAGATGTTGCAGAACCCGAAATCGGAGGAACGATCCAACTCCACTCGGCTCTGACTTCTCGTCCTGCTTTCGTTTCTTGTTCACAGAAATGCAGAAAATCGTCAGATGCGCCATGATGGTCTGCGATCCCAACACCCTCATTGTCAAAAGACCACAAGATGGCTTCATTGAGAATTACAAGTGCGTGATCTTTCCAAAGATTACGACGATTGGTAGTGTCAAGACCGAGTCTTCTCGCAAGTTCGGGTAATAAATCATAGCGGTTTGGATCACCAAAATTGCGGGCCCCGATCTCAGTTCCGAGATAATACCCGCTGAAAGGAGCACAAGGGTGAAGAGCTGATCCTGTCGCAAAAATCATATCTGAAACAACTGGGACGGTGTGCCACTTCAATTCCATTTGTTCAATGCAGGGATATTTCGGGTGCCGGATTTTGACTTCGTGAACTTCACTCCTAGGGAGTTCGTAGTATTGAATGGTTTCTCCCGATTGGATAATGATGGGTAAAAGGTCGAAATGGCCTTGTTCGGATGGTGGTTGCCACCCGAGTTGTAATGCGAGTTTCGTGAGTTCGACATTCATCGGGTCACCTAAGATTTTTCCGTTCGTAGTTTCGTAGCCCGCGTAGCGAATCAGTTGGTGGTTCCAAATCCGAATTTCTGGTTCATCTGGAAGCCATTCTCGAAACACCGTCATCACGGGGACAATCTTTCCACCGTTGGTGGCTTTGCGAAGGTGAGTGAGAAGGGCCTCAAAAATATCATCAGGTTCGCTGAGGCTTCGTGCGTCGATTACATCTAACCCTTTCCAAAGTCTTCTTCCGATACAGCGGACTGAGTTTCGCCAGGCTAATTTGGCGCATTGCTTAAGACTTTCGGCATGCTCGCTTTGAATCGGACAAAGATGATCCGCGTGTTCTGAGAGATCCCAACGAATATCATGATATTCTAGTGGGGCCGGGGTAAGTGATTGCCCTCCTGAGATCGGGCATTCTGAAGGGTGTTCCTGATTCATCCAAAAGAGTATAAGTGACTGGTCGTAAAATCCTTTAGCTAACCACAGAAGTGGAAAAAAGCTTAAGAAGAATTGGGTGTGTCCCGTGGCGAAATTAACACTTCAGGGTAAGTCGTTCATCACGACTCCAAACCAGCTATTACGAATCAGGAAATAACACTTAGGTTTAAAATGGTCAACTGACAGGTCGACAAAGAATTGGATGAGTTCGGTGCTTTTCGGAGTTGGGTTCTCTGCTAGGCTCCATCACCATTGAAAACCCGATTGAACTTATTCTTGGCAAAATCAAAAAACAACATTGTCTCCTCTTACCGAAGGACGGGTAGGACGACTCACAATCCTACTGATCGTTCCTAAGGAATTCTCTTTGCTGCCCCTATCATTAGGCATTA
>DIHU01000108.1:0-1863 GCA_002420315.1 Akkermansiaceae bacterium UBA5688 | reverse complement strand
AACTTTGAGCTCATCGATCGCAGTCCCTGCAAATAAGAGCCAGGGCGAAAGCTCAGATCGCCCTAATATTCTCTTTATCTTTGCCGATGACTGGGGGTGGGGTGATCTTGGTTGTCACGGACATCCCTACGTAAAGACACCCAATATCGACCGGCTGGCCAAGGAGGGTACTGATTTTCATCGTTTTACGGTGGCGAGCGGGGTGTGTTCACCAAGTCGAACAGCTGTGATGACGGGGCACTTTCCCGCACGCTATGCCATCGACGGCCATTTTGCCTGGGTTCCCAGCAATGCCAAACGTGGCATGCCGGACTGGCTTGATACCAAGGCTCCTACTCTTCCGAAGATGCTGCAAAAGGCGGGCTACGCCACTGCGCATTATGGGAAGTGGCACCTCGCCAATAACATGATCCCCGATTCGCCCACTCCGGCTGAGTATGGTTATGACGAATACGGTGCCTTTAATTGCTCCGGCGAGCAAATGCCGGTCCACGAAGACGCGATGCACACCAATGCCTTCATTGAAAAAGCGGTCGCGGCGGGTAAGCCCTTCTTCGTCAATCTCTGGGTCCATGAGCCGCACACTCCTTTTCATACCGTGCCGAAATACGAGTGGCGCTTCCGTGAGATGGAGAGCCGGCCCGATGCTATTTATGCCTCCGTTCTTTTCCACGCGGATGACCGCATTGGCGAAGTGCTCAACACTCTCGACCGTTTGAAAATTACCGACAACACCCTGGTGATCTTTAGTTCCGACAACGGCCCGGCCCGCGCCAGCACGGCCGGCGAGCTCAAACTCAACTATGACACCGCAACCGGTGCGGGATGGGGAATCAATGCTGCCAAGGGAATCACGGCGGGACGAAAGGGTTACAAGGCTGCTCTTTTCGAAGGCGGCATCAATGTTCCCTTCATTGTTCGTTGGCCCGGGAAAATTGCGGCTGGGAAAATCGACAAGGCCTCGATGATCTCAGCGGTGGATCTTCTTCCGACCTTTTGTGCGGTTGCGGGCGTTGCCTTGCCTGAAGGTTATCAGCCCGATGGGGTGAACCAAATCGAAGTGATGCAGGGATCGAAGAATGGCAGCGTCCGGACCAAGCCGCTTTTTTGGAAATCCCACTCGGCCTGGCCTGCTCGCAAATCCAAGCCCGATCACTGGGTGTCCTTTGCGGTGGTTCATGGTCAATGGAAACTCGTCACCAACAACGACGGTTCCTACAAGGAACTCTACAACATCGTCGCCGATCCTTTCGAAAAAACCAATCTCAGCGAGACCAAAGAGGAAGAAGTTGTCCGCTTGACCGCCCTGATTGGGGATTGGAAAAAATCGCTTCCCGCTGGACCGAGCGGAGAAGTATTCTCCGAACTCCGTCAGGAGAAAAAATAAGCACTCTTTCCCATGAAATACATCCTCGTCCTTTTCGCCTTCTTCTTTGTTCAAAGTTCATCCTCACTGTTCGCTGATCAAAATTCACTTCGTCCAAACGTCGTTTTTGTCCTGACCGATGACCAGCGCTCAGATGCCCTTGGCTGCATGGGGCATCCGCATCTCAAGACGCCTCATATTGATCGTCTCGCTCAGGAGGGTCTTCTCTTTAAAAACCATTTTTGCACCACCTCGCTTTGTTCACCTAGTCGCGCTTCTATTCTCGGAGGGCTCTATGCTCATTCCCATGGCGTCGTGAATAATTTCACCGACTATCCCAGGGATCTTCCTACCTTTCCCCGTCAGCTCCAAAGCAACGGATACACCACCGCCTATATCGGCAAGTGGCATATGGGCGAAGACGATGACAGCAAGCGCCCTGGCTTCGACCACTTCGTCACTCATCGTGGACAGGGAAAATACTTCAACACCGAATT
>DIHU01000067.1 GCA_002420315.1 Akkermansiaceae bacterium UBA5688 | reverse complement strand
GGGAAGGTGATTGATGTTCATTTAGAGGAGCTAAAGGCTTGGCATATTCATGAGGTGAAAATTATGGGATTAAAGTCTGAAGATGGAACGTCGTTGGCTAATTCCTACTTTGCTTATACTCTGAATCGCCTGCTTGAAGATACTCCTCCTGATCCACTTCATGTGAGCGGAACTGCTTCGCCAAAGAAGAAGGTTGCTTTTGGAAAGCCGGCAAAAGTAATTGATCCGCGGGGAGAGGTTTATCAAGCCGCTGATGCCAAAGTTAAAGGAGCTAGAACCTCAAATTCACACGATGGGTATACCGGGATTAGCTATGTTGATTTTGATAAGGGGAATGAGTCTATTGAGTGGGATATTAAGAGTTCGCGGCAAGGTCAGGGTGAAATTCTAATTCGCTACGCTCTTGGTGCGAGTGCTCGGCCTCTCAATTTGATTGTGAATGGTGAAAAACACTCTGTTCTTCCGTTTCCTGGCACAGGAGGGTGGAGCGCTTGGAAGGAAATGGCAGCAAGGGTCGATCTCAAAAAAGGAAGTAATTCAATCGTGCTGGCAACTAATGGAGCAAGTGGTGGAAATATCGATCACTTGCAGCTCATCGGTCCAAAGAGTGATTAGAGTTGGGGCCGGAGATTGTCTGATGTTCGTTGAAATTAGTTTTAAGAAGAAAAATATTGTGTGTGGGTCCTGCATCTGGCGGAGGGGGTGATCATTAGGTCTGAGTCAACTCACTTGGTATCTCAGAGATTACACCATTAATTTCGGTGAAAAATTGATCTTCTTTGCTCATCTTTAGTGGACTTGTTCCGGTGAATTGTGAGAAGGCAGGTAAGATGAGATGTTTTGAGTCCCTAACCATAAAACCGGTAATCCGGAGAGATTGACGCGCCGATTCCTTGATCCGAATACCAGGGTGGAGGTGGCCTGCGATGCCGTATTCGCTCACCGGAAGATCGTCCGGGTCGTGAGTGACAATAAGCCCATCTAGTTTTAGCTGCGGAGTGACATCGATTGGAAATCGATAACGAGAAAACCAGGAGCGTCGATCGTGGTTTCCTTCGGTGAGAATCACCGGCAATTCTAACATTTGAAGCCACTTTTGAAATAATTCGATTGTTGATGAACTCAGTCCATCGGCGGAGTGAAAGAGGTCTCCGGCAATCACAATTTGTTTTGGCTTCTTCAGATTTGCGATAGTTTTAAGCTGAGAAAGGTCGGAGGCATTGGAGCCTTCCGGCACAGCAAGACCGCGCGCGCGAAAAGTCGCGGCTTTCCCCAAATGTAGGTCGGCAACAATCAGGGATTTGGAAGCGGTTAAAAAAGCGGCGCGTCCTGGAAGTAATTCCACCTTTGTCGGCCCGAGAAAAATTTCCATGGGACACTAGCCCTGGGTAGCGATTAGAGCGCCTTTTTTCATTTCAGCAGCCATTAGAGTGAGGGCATTTGCACGCGTTGGAGCAAGATGTTCCTTAAGCCCAGTTTGATCGATAAAGGAGAGATCCGCTGTAATGACATCTTCGGGGGTTTCACCATTAAGAACACGAACGAAGAGGGCGATCATCCCCTTAGTTATTACAGAGTCTGAGTTGGCAAGGTAACACATCTTGCCCTCTTGTGATGAGGAATCGAGCCAAACTTGGGACTGGCAGCCCTTAATGAGACGATCTGTGGTTTGTAGCTCCTCGCTCATTGGCGCCAATTTTTTGCCTAGGCCGATGACGTATTCGTAGCGCTCTGTCCAATCCTGAAAAAGATCGAGTTCTTCGAGGAGCTCTTGTTGTTTCTCGGTGATAGTCACGCAAGATCCATAATCTTGGAAACCGAGAAAGGCAATGGAATCAACGCAACATCATGAGAGCTTTTTTAAGCGCTTCACCAAATAATTCTACTTCTTCGATTGTGTTGTAGGCGGCAAAGGAAGCGCGAAGAGTGCCGGTCACACCAAATCGAGCCATAAGAGGTTGGCAGCAGTGGTGACCGGTTCGGAGGGCAAAGCCCATTTGGTCTAGTAAAGTGCCAAGATCATAGTGATGAATTCCTTCGAAGTTGAACGAAATAGCTCCGGTGCGATCATTGGGTCCATATAAGGTAATATGGTCGAGATCGGAAAGTATTTCAGCAGCTCGACGAATGAGTTTCTCTTCGTGATGGGCGATCTTTGTTATTCCTAATTTGTTCACATAATTAAATGCCGTTGCTAAGGCAATTCCACCTTCGATATTCGGAGTGCCTGCTTCAAATTTGAAGGGAGGCTCGTTATAGGTAGTTTTCTCAAAGGTAACTTCTTTGATCATTTCCCCTCCTCCACGCCAAGGAGGTAATTCACAGAGTAAATCGTATTTGCCAAAGAGGATGCCTACCCCGGTAGGCCCATAAACTTTGTGCCCAGAAAAAGCATAAAAGTCACAACCAAGTAATTGAAGATCAATAGAAAAATGAGGAATAGACTGAGCCCCATCGACAAAGGTAAGGGCTCCGACCCTCCTTGCCTGTGAACAAATGTGAGTAATGTTATTCACAGTGCCAAAGGCGTTCGAGAGATGGTTGACAGAGACCAGTTTTGTTTTCTCGGAGAGAAGCTGGTCGAAAATCTCAAGGTCGAGGGTGCCATCATCGAGGACTGGGATAATTTTCAAAGTTATTCCCAGTCGTTCACAAAGCATTTGCCAGGGCACGGTGTTGGAATGGTGTTCTAATCCCGAAATAATTATTTCGTCACCTGCCTCCAAGAGGTCAGACCTCCCTAGAGCGGAAGCAACTAAATTGATTGAATCCGTTGTGCCGGAAGTGAAAATAATCTCTTCGGGCCGTGTCGCATTGAGGTGCTTTGCAATCGTTTCGCGGGCTGATTCATGTGCCGCGGTTGCGGCCTGAGATAGCTTGTGAACTCCTCGGTGGATATTGGAATTGATCTTCTCGTAGTAATCCCGAGAAGAATCAAGGACACAAAGTGGTTTTTGTGACGTAGCCGCATTATCGAGATAAACTAGAGGTTTCCCGTTAATCTCCTGACTGAGAATGGGGAAGTCAGACCGAATCTGATAAGGATCAACTGCACTCACACTCTGTCTGTAATCCCGCGAGAGCTATCCCGCAAGCGTTGGTGTCTTTAGCTTTGGTTTAAGATTCTAAATTGTCGCCCGACAAGGTGAGGATATTCGAGTTTCGCGCTTTAGCCATTGGGATCTGAGACCCTACGGTTTACTTTGGAAGGAGGGAGTGAGGTTTGCGGCGGCTTTATGCGCTTTTTGGGTGTCAAGAGAGGGGCCGGGGTCACCTTGGTCTTTGAGGTGTTGGTCAAGGATAGTGGCGAGCGTCTCTTTGATTGTGGCGTGGGCTGGATTGCTGGCAAGATTGGTCATTTCGTAAGGGTCTTCATTGGTGTGATATAACTCTTCGGCGGGGCGTTTCATGAATCGGTTGACAAGCATTTCGTGCTTAGGATTTGAGAAAGAAGAAAACACCCAGCTTGACCAGTAGGGGTTGTGCTCGTGTTTGCCCATAAGATGTTTTTCGATGTAGAGAGAAGCGGGCGAAAGGTTTCGAATGTAACGCCACTTGCCATTGGTGATAGAACGAATGGGATAGGTTGGGCCTTCCGGATAATTGTTGTGCATACCAAAGGCGTGCTCGCGGTGGTTAGATTTCTTTCCCAAAAGGACACCCGCGAAACTGCGGCCATCAAAAGTTTTGGGGTTTGGTTTGGTGCCCGAGAGATCAAGGATGGTAGGGAGGATGTCTGCATATTGCACAATCGCGTTGGTGCGGCCTGTTGCTATTTTTTTAGGCCAACGGGCCACTAGTGAAGTGTGAAGGCCGTTGTCCCAGTTCGTCCATTTGCAGCCGGGGAATTGAGCGCCTTGTTCGCTAGTAAAGAGAACGAGTGTGTTGTCAGAGTTTTTGGTTTCCTTGAGGAGTGCTAGGAGCTCGCCTAC
>DIHU01000164.1:604-3774 GCA_002420315.1 Akkermansiaceae bacterium UBA5688 | reverse complement strand
TGATATTGCCAACGCTCTCTTTTTTCTCCTTTCACCAGATAACACTTGGATTACCGGGCAGACGATTTCAGTCGATGGTGGACTTTCATCCCTACAGGCCAAGTAATTGCAAACCAAGGCTATCCGCCGTGCCAATGTAGCTTCTTTCGAAGGGTCTCATAAAAAGAATGTCCCGGGAGACGCACTAATCTCAAGCTTGCATCATGGCAGGTGACTTTCACAACACTGTCTTTTTCTATTCGGAGAATATCCCGGCCATCTACTGAGAAAAGAATTGATTCCTCTCCGTTGCCTGCTGGTGAGAGTTCAATAACAGATTTTTCGCCGACCACTAACGAGCGATTGCTCATGCTGTGGGGACAGATCGGGGTGATAACAAATACTCCCGCGTGAGGGCCAAGCAGAGGTCCCCCTGCCGCCATTGAATATGCTGTGGAACCTGTCGGTGTCGCCACAATCAAACCATCAGCACGGTAATGATTTAAGAGTTCCCCATCAACCCTTGCTTCAAGCGAAACTAAACGCCCGGTCTCTCCCCGCATCAAGACCGCTTCGTTGAGAGCTAAAAATTGTTGTGCCTTCCCCCCTTCCTCTGTCATCTCCACCTTGAGCATGCTTCTTTCAACGATATTCATCTCTTCATTGGCCAAGTGATCACCTAACAAGTCAATTTCCTCATCAGTGCAGGCTGTTAAAAAACCAAGCGTCCCAATATTTACCCCCGCAATCGGAATTGGCCTTGGCCCCAGACGATGAAGCGTCTTGAGCAATGTCCCATCGCCTCCAAGCGAAATGACAAGGTCAGCGCCCTCAGCGAAGTCCAACTTCCCCACCTCCTGAATCAAGCCTGCTGTTTCTTGTTCAAGAACGACCTTGATACCGCGGTTTAAAAGACATTCTCGAACATTTCGCACCGCCACCGGGGCATCTGTTTTGCGGGGATGAGCAACGATCGCGACTTTCACGGCCTTAAGGATAGCACTCGCCTTGAAATCAGGCAATCGTTCCTTGCCTGACTACATTTAACGCGACATCGTTGAGGTATGCCATTGACACCGCAAGAAGCCGACCGCTACCAGCGGCAAACCATGCTCAAAGAGCTCGGCGAAGCGGGACAGGAGCGTCTCAAAAACTCATCGATTCTCTGCATCGGAAGCGGCGGATTGGGCTCACCTGCTCTTCTCTACCTGGCAGCTGCAGGCGTTGGAAAAATCGGCATCATTGATCCTGACTTAGTCGACCTTTCTAATCTGCACCGGCAAATCCTCCACGACACCGATCGTGTTGGCACACCCAAAATTGAGAGCGCTAAAGCTAGGCTCTACCAGGTAAACCCACATGTTGAGATCATTCTTCATGAAGGTCGTTTCGAGCCAGACAATTGCCTTGATCTACTGGGTCCTTATGATGCTATTCTAGATGGCTCGGACAACTTTCCTACTCGCTTCGCCGTAAATGACGCCGCGTTCTTCCTCAAGAAACCACTCATCCACGGAGCTATCTTCAAATTTGAAGGACAAGTCACAGTCTTTGCACCCCATCTCGGCGGACCCTGCTATCGCTGCCTTTTACCCGAATCTCCGCCTGAGGGAGCAGTTCCAACATGAAGTGAAGCAGGTGTCCTGGGCGTGCTCCCCGGAATCATTGGAAGCCTTCAAGCCATGGAGGCCATCAAACTTCTGGCAAATATCGGGCAGGCCCCACTAGGCCGACTCATTCACTATCGTGCCCTTTCGTCTTCATTCCGAGAAATTAAAATCAAACCTGATCCGGACTGTCCACTTTGCGGGGCCAACCCCACTATCACCGAACCCTCCACCGACAAAAAAGAAATGACAGAGCTGCCCGAAATCACGACTCTTGAACTGCGCAAAATTCTTTCCGATGGCTTCGAAGGCATTTTGCTCGACGTCCGCGAACAGGATGAATACATGATGGCTCATATCGAAGGATCGGAACTCCTTCCGCTTTCAGGTTGGCCCAGCTCTGCCGCCAATCTTCCCAAGAACGGAAAATATTACGTCCACTGTGCAGCCGGCATGCGAAGCGCTAGAGCAGGAACCTGGATGCTTCAAAATGGCTTCTCCGACGTCACTAATGTCGCAGGTGGCATGAAACAATGGCTACAGGAAGAACAATTGTAGAAGATTACCTACTTTACTTACTATAACGATCCTCGCCGGATCTTCGCGGTCATTTCAAAATTCCATGTCTCTCCAGACTGGAAATTCTTCATGAACTATCTCTTTACACAACAAACTTTCGAGATCTGACCGTAAAGACATAAAGATAACAAATCGCCTTTCGAATTATCATCTAATCGAATCACTTCTATTGAGAAGAAGCAGCAAATTTAACAACTCGGGTTTTAGCAATATCATCATGAAGGCAATTCCGATCCCGACGAAAAATGAGAAGCACGCCAATCAAAGAAACTAAACCTCCGGCGACAGGTACATTACCGATTAGGCTCATAATCGCATAACGCTTGAGAGCAATCGTCTTTGCGCTGGCCTAAGATCCATCAAGATTGACGACCTGAGTCTTCATCACTTTCTTTCCAATACTTTGACCAGTCGACGCCCAAAACGTCCACTGAATCCCTATATAAGCAGCTATCCCAAGGACGGCCAAGAGAAGTGTTTCGCCATACCCGTAACCTGTAGCGCCCATTGAAAAGAGATCTGAGGTCTTTTCAACAGCGATGACCTTAGGAGGTGGGGAAACCAAAGCATAGCCAACTCCAATCACTAGTCCTAGCGGAATCATGATGAGAACATCAATTAGTTTACCCAAGAATCGTGCTCCCAAGCTCGCATAATTATGCGAGCTTGGAACAGCAGACTGAATGGGAGGATCTTCAACTTGATTGACGGGAGGAGTTTATGGATTTTCTTCTGACATAAATAAAGATCCAATAGATAAATCTTCCATCTAACAAGATGAAACTTCTAAAAGCACGGCATCGAAAAATTCATAGTGTTCGTTCAACTTTCAGTAGCCATACTGAATTCGGTGTTCATTTTGGTATACCTGAGTTAACACCCGCTTATCTTCATGTTCGAACTCCTTCAGACAGACCCTGATTGCAAGGCCCGCCGCGGACGCCTCACTACTCCCCACGGTGTCATTGAGACCCCGATTTTCATGCCTGTGGGCACCCAAGGATC
>DIHU01000164.1:0-270 GCA_002420315.1 Akkermansiaceae bacterium UBA5688 | reverse complement strand
GTCAAAACCCTCCACCCAGAAGACCTCCACCTCATGGAGGCCCAAATCATTCTCGGCAACACCTACCACCTCTGGCTTCGTCCCGGGACAGACGTGATCAGTAAACTAGGTGGGCTCCACTCATTTACAACTTGGGACGGCCCCATGCTCACCGATTCAGGCGGCTTCCAAGTTTGGTCGCTCTCTAAGATTCGTAAGATTACTGAAGAGGGCGTGCAATTCCAGAGTCATCTTGATGGCACCCGCATGATGCTCAGCCCCGAAAAGAGC
>DIHU01000229.1:34008-44856 GCA_002420315.1 Akkermansiaceae bacterium UBA5688 | reverse complement strand
ACGGAATCGATTTCGTAATGCCTTTGCTCAAATCGATGTTCAGCTGAAGCGGAGGCATGATTTGATCCCCAACCTCGTCGAGATCGCGAAAAAATACATGGCGCACGAGAAAGGAACTCTTGAGGCAGTGATTAAGGCGCGGAATGCGGCTGAGTCGGCGCTTTCAGGGCTTTCTCCGGAGCATTCTGGCGGGATGGAAAAGTTAATGGAAGCGGAGGGTGGATTAAACTCGGTAATGGGGCGTTTATTTGCGCTGTCCGAGTCTTACCCAGATCTGCGAGCCAATGAAAATATGAAACAACTCACCGAGGAGTTGACTAGCACGGAAAATAAGGTGGCTTTTGCAAGACAGGGATACAATGACTCAGTAATGCACTATAACACGAAGAGGGAGTTGTTTCCGACTAATCTTATTGCTGGTATCTGCAACTTTGGCCCGGCGGTAATGTTCGAAGTTTCTGATGAGTCCGAGCGTGAAGCGGTAAAGGTGGATTTTGATTAATAATCATGCATTTCGGGAAGTGCTATGCTCTTGGAATAGGAGCAGGCTTCGAAGGCTTAAAGACATTATTTTACCCGTCCCCTTCTGGGGTTAGTGATCAAGCTAATTGACCTTTTAGACGAATGGATTTTTTTGAGGCACAAGACGAGGCACGGAAGAAGACAAAGTGGTTAGTTCTTTGGTTTGTTTTGGCGGTGATTGGGGTTGTAGTGGCGGTTGACCTCTTGGTCATTGCGCTGGTGGACGAGGGCCCGAATCAAATTTATATTGTGATTACGGCATCGGTGTTGACGGGAGGAATTATGCTGGCTGCAAGTGGATATAAGACGACGCAATTGAGCGCTGGTGGCTCGGTGGTGGCTGAGGACTTGGGCGGCCGGTTAGTGATGCCTGGGTCGGCTGATTTTGAAGAGAAACGGCTTTTAAATATTGTTTCGGAAATGGCATTGGCTTCAGGGATGCCAGTGCCACAGGTTTACCTTTTGGATCATGAAGAAGGGATCAATGCCTTCGCAGCTGGGACTGAGCCTTCGAATGCGGTGATCGGGGTAACGCGTGGGTGCCTTCAGCGGCTTTCAAGGGAGGAATTGTCGGGTGTCATTGCGCATGAATTCAGTCATATTATTAATGGTGATATGCGGCTTAACATGCGGTTGATGGGCTTGGTCTTTGGCTTGGTGGTGATATCAATTATTGGGCGTGGGATGGTGGAGTTGCTTCGTTTCCAAGGTGGTTCTTCACGGCGAAATAACAAAGAGGGCGGGAATGTCATGCTTGTCTTATTTTTGTTGGGACTTGGCCTGCTCGTGATCGGAGGGCTTGGAAGCTTTTTTGGCCGTTTGATTCAAGCGGCTGTTTCTCGCCAGCGGGAGTTTTTGGCGGATGCTTCGTCGGTTCAGTTTACAAGAAATCCGGACGGAATTGTGGGTGCTTTAAAGAAAATTGGAGGATCGGAAATAGGTTCGAAAATCAAGGCCCCGAAGGCGGTCGAGGCAAGTCACATGTTTTTCTCGAACGGCGGGATGTTTAATTTTTTCCTTATGACCCACCCGCCTTTAGATGTGCGTATTCGAGCGGTGCAAAAAAATTGGGATGGTAAGTTCGAATCTTCAGAGATTAAGCCGATTGCGGCTGATCGTACTACAAATAATGAGGAGAGGAAAAGTCCTCTTGATGCACTACCTGGTGCCGTAATTCTTGGTGCAGTGAGCGGAATTGGCCAGGGGGAACATAGGCAAATTTCGAAAGGGCAAGAATTACACCGGGGGGTTTCACAACGCTGGCGGGAGGCGATCCAGGATCGGGAAGTGGCGCAGGCGGTGATTTTTGGCTTGTTGCTTAATGAAGATGATCAATTTCTGCCCGGAGAAATCTCGTTTTTGAAGGAAGAAGCTGGAGCTGGTGCCAAGGAGCTCGCATTGCAATGGCAAGCTGAGACACGAGGCTTGCATTCCGCGCGGAAGATCGCACTGTTGGATCTCGCCTTGCCCACATTGAGGGGTTTAAGTCCATCAGAGTATGAGCGATTCCGTGATATCACGCGTTGGTTGATCGCTAGTGATGAGAAGGTTGAGCTTTTTGAATTTATGATTCAGCGGGTGATTGAACGGCACCTTGGCAGTCATTTTGAACGGAAGGCCTTCCAGAATATTTGCTACCATCAATTTGATCGTTTGTTGCCGGAGGCGAACATACTAGTTTCCACAGTTTCTGAAATTGGGGCAGGATGTGCGGAGGATGCTGAAAGTGCTTATTTGGAGGCAACGAGTGGCTGGAAAGTCCGCTTAGACCGGAAGGGGGTTTCGTCACATGATGAATTAGATGAAGCTTTGGATAAATTTGCCCAGGCATCACCACTGGTGAAAAGACAGATTCTTGTGGCTTGTGTTACGGCGGCAGCGCGAGATGGGAAACTTTCCAGTGGGGAGGCGGAATTATTGCGTATGATTGCTGATTCTATCGGATGTCCATTGCCTCCGTTCCCGGGCGAAGTTGTGGAAGAGGAGATTTAGCTCGTCCTAGACTTGCATTTCGAGGAGGTGCGGTTGAGGTTCGGCTGTAGATAATGGAGAAGGAGAAAGTGCCGTGGTGGCTATGGCCAAACTTGCTGAGCCTTGATGCTCCGTTGGTTGCCTTGGCTTGGGCTTGGATGTTCTCAAACGCCTGGGGTGTTGTGAGTGTTCCTTGGCAAATTTGGGCTACCCTAGGAATTGCAGTATGGATTATCTATGCGCTTGATCGAATTATTGACGCGCGCCGCGAAAGTAATTCCAAACTTCTTGATACGAGGCATCATTTTCATCAGAGGTATTCCAAAGTTTTCTTTCGGGTGATCGCGATAGGAACTTTTTTGTGCCTCTACGCGGTATTATTTAATCTTGCTCAGACCGTTCTACAATATGGCCTTTTCGTGATACTGTGCGCTGTCATCTATTTCGTGATAGCGTTGAATCAGTCCAAATCAGAACAATCTGGTCTTGGAAAGAATCTTGTTGGAGGTCTGACATTTTCTTACGGCGCTTCGGCGGGTATCCACGCTTACTCACCAGTTTTACCATTTGGAGATATGGTGTTTTCTTCCGAGGTTCTTCTCTTCGCTGCGCTTTGCTTAATTAATATGACAGCGATTGATTTTTGGCGGCTGAAGGGTGAGGATGATGAAGATGCTGCGGCAATCTTGAATTTGGGAACACTCCTTGTCGCGGGGTTCGCGATGTATATTTATATTAGCACCTTAAAGCGGGAGGCTTTTTTCTTTAACGAAGATTACTATCATGAGCAGGTGTTCTATAAGCCCTTTGCGGTAGGTGTGCTTGTGGGCTCGGCAGGGTTCTTTTTATTGAACCAGGCACGCCGAAAGTTTGAAGCTGAGGCCTATCGGGTGCTTGTTGACGTAGCGGTGGTCGCTCCTGTTTTTGTGTTTTGGGTCATGGTCGTTCTCGATGGTGATCCAAGAACTTGATTTGGGGTTGAGCGATGCGGAAACCTGACGCAGACTCCGGCTTGTAGCGATGAGCAAGACCCTTAAGATACCTAAAAAACCTGCTATTCTGATCCTTGGTGCGCCGGGAGTTGGAAAGGGGACCCAAGGTGCAATCCTAGCCCAAATCCCTCGTTTTTATCACTATTCTAGCGGAGATGTCTTTCGTCAATTAGACACTCGGACTGACCTTGGTCGTAAATTTGTTGAGTATTCGAAGCGTGGTGAATTGGTTCCCGACGAACTTACAATTCAACTTTGGGCAAGTCATATGAACGATCTTGTGACGAGCCATCGATACAAACCGGATATCGATATTCTCTTGCTCGATGGGATCCCAAGGAATCAGGATCAGGCTAAAATGCTGGAAAATTATGTTGAGATTCATGCGGTCTTTCATCTGAGTTGCCCAAATCGTGATGAGCTCGCAAGACGACTCCGTAAGCGTGCACTCAAGGAGCAGCGACTTGATGATGCCTCGGAGGTCGTCATTCAACATCGGATTAGAACTTACGAAGATGAAACCAAGCCGATTCTTGATTACTACGGTGAGGATTTGCGGTGCGACATTGATGCCACGCAGTCTCCTGCTAAGGTCGTTTACGATATTCTTGCCAAGCTTCAAACGCTGGATGCTTATCAGCGAATTGACAACCAAACGATCTAGAGATGCGTCTGGTTTTTATGGTCACAGGGGAAATTTCTGAAGCTACTTTTGCCGACGCGCTCACTCATGAGTATGAGGTGGTTGGTCTAGTCACTCAACCGGACCGACCGGTTGGACGAAAGCAGATTATGACTGCGCCACGGGTGAAGGAGATAGCTCTTGATGCGGGAGTTCCCTTGATCCAACCGGAATCAGTTCGCAAAGCAGAGGCTCTTGATCAGATCCGCCAATGGAATCCAGAGGTCATTGTGGTGATGGCTTATGGCCAGATTTTGCCCCAAGCTCTCCTTGATATTCCATCGCGAGCTATCATTAATCTGCACGCATCATTACTTCCAAAATATAGGGGGGCTTCATGCATTCAGGCTGCTTTGAAAAACGGTGATGTCGAAACAGGCTGGAGTGTCATTCATGTGGTAAAACGACTCGATGCTGGGAATGTCATCTTGCAAAAGGTGGTTTCAATTCTTGAAGGCGAGACTTGTGGGGAGCTTCACGACCGCCTTGCGCAGGTTGGGCCGGCTGCATGTCAGGCCGCCTTAAAAATGATCGAGAGCGGTCCGGTAGAGGGAGCCGCCCAAGATGAATCTTTGCAAACTTATGTACCTAAATTGGGCCGGAAAGATGGTTTCCTAAACTGGTCTAGGCCTGCCAAAGAACTGGAATGTCTTGTGCGGGCCTTTCATCCTTGGCCGGGAACTTCGGCTGAATTGGGACTAAAAAAAATGAAGGTTTTTCCGCCGACAAAAATTGGCGAAGGTGAGGGCGAGCCTGGTGAATTACTCCGAGTTGGTGAAGAGACTATTGAAATAGCTTGTGGTTCTGGAAGTCTTATTCTCGGCGAAGTTCAGCTGGAAGGTAGCCGGCGAATGAATGGTGGTGAGCTTGCTCGAGGGCATTTGGAGGTTTTGAAAGCAGGGTTAAAATAAGTCGCCTTTTTAGTCAGGTGATATTAGTATTTTATCCATGCGAACAGTTTTGACCCTTTTGCTGGCGTCCGCGAGTTTAGCGTCCGCGACAACTCTCGAGGTATTGAGAGTTTTTCAGCCTCTCTCTCTTCACGGGACGGATGTTGATCACGAATTCAAAGGTGAGGCGATCCAGGCTCGTATTTTTGCTCGCCCAATGGTTCTAAGTGGAGCGATGCCAGAAAATTTGGTTTTGGCGGTAGCGACGCCTCATCAGATGCCTGCCACCTTCAATTATGATGTGAACGAGTGCAATTTGTTGACCTTGTTTCAAATCGAATTATCCGGGATAATGAGCAACTCAGGTGAGCTTAAAGTAGTATTTAATCTCACTAAGATGCATGCTCCCGAGGGCATTGAATTACCAATTCGGACCGTTTTAGGGCTTTCGATTCAAGCTCTAAAAGAAACGCTCGAAGACTACCATCATCCGGAGAATAAGCCTTTAAAGGTGAAAATCCTAATTGAGGGTATTACTCAAAAAGATCAATCGCTTCGCGATTTAAACGGGGGTTTTATCGTTAAGGGATAAGATTGGATCTTTCAAAGTTATAGAAATTGGTTTGGCGAGCCTTTTCCGCTTTTCGGTCAGTTCTTGTCCTGTCATTATCTAAGCCAGCAGATGAGTGACCTTGCAGCGATCAGAAACTTTAAAAGAGTGGTCTTGAAACTCAGTGGTGAAGCCCTTCGGGCGTCTGGGAGTCACGACAATATTTCTCCTGAAATTGTCGAGCGAATTGCGTGTGAGATTCATGGAGCTAGACAAACGGCGGACGTGGAACTCGCTATTGTGGTGGGTGGCGGAAATTTCTGGAGAGGAGCATCGGCGAGTGCGCGGGGAATGGATCGGGCGACAGCCGACTATGTGGGAATGCTCGCAACAGTTATGAATGCTTTGGCCCTTCAGGCGGCGCTAGAGCAGGTGGGTGAGGAGTGTATCGTTCACTCTGCGATTCATATGCAAAATGTAGCCGAGCCGTTTATTCGGCGTAAAGCGTCTCGGCAAATGTCCCGGGGTGCGGTCGTCATCTTTGCTGCTGGCACGGGCAGTCCGTTCTTTTCGACAGACACTACCGCCGCTCTAAGGGCCAATGAGATGAATGCAGATGTTATCTTTAAAGCGACTATGGTGGACGGTGTTTACGATTCGGATCCCAAGAAAAACCCGGATGCTGTTCGTTACGAGACAGTCTCGTTCCGCGAGTGTATCAACAGCGAACTCGGGGTCATGGATTCCACCGCGTTTAGTCTCTGTATGGATAATGATATTCCTATAATCGTTTTTGATCTTGAGAAGAAAGGAAATATCGAGCTCGCTCTCAATCATCAGGACATTGGGACCATCGTTCATTAATCATTCAAAACACCACTAACATGGAAGCAATTAAAAAGGTCGAAGAGGCCATGAAAAAAGCGGTCGAGCACACAAGCTCGGAGTTCACCTCCATCCGAACAGGGAAGGCCTCGCCGGCCCTGGTAGAAAATCTTGAAGTCTCGGTTGCGGCTTATGGAAGCGTGATGAAGTTAAATGGACTTGCTGTCATTACTGCACCAGAACCCCGAATGCTTGTTGTTCAGCCCTTTGATCCTTCGACCTCGGGTGACATCGACAAGGCGATACGGGAGAGTAAGCTCGGTTTAAATCCTGTAAATGAAGGACAGCGGATTCGTCTTCCAATTCCTGAGCTTTCTGAGGAACGCCGTGTGGAGCTTGTAAAATCTGTAAAGTCGATGGCTGAGGAAGGTCGTGTGCGAATTCGAGGAGCTCGCAAGGACGGCATGGATCTTGGTAAGAAGATGAAATCGGATAATGAGCTCACGGAAGATGGTCAACGCGACTATGAGGCGGACGTTCAGGATTTAACCAATAAGTATGTTGGAGAAATCGATTCCCTAACCGATGCAAAAGAGAAAGAGGTGATGACTGTTTAAAGTCGATTAATCCTAATTTAAAGCTGCAGATGGTCCGTCCTTCTGCAGTTTTTTTGCGACATCGAGAGAGCTAAGATGATTGAACTAGGGATGTTGACTCGAGATCCAGTTCGTGAAGGATTGGGGTATGACTCTCGCGTGGTTTTTCCTAGTCTCGTTTGTCGTTCTTCTTGTCTTACGCAGCGTCTTTTTTAAAGGAGCATATTCTCAAGCTTCTCAGCCACCTAGTGGGATTCTCGATATGCACTGTCACACTGCGGGGTTTGGTGCGGGAGGAAGTGGAGCAAGAGTTTCAAAAGCCTTGCGAGAAAGTTGGAAATTTAAGCTCTATCTCAAGATCTTTGGCACAAGTGAGGAGGAGGTGAGTCAGAAGGGCGATGAAATTGTCATGGATGTTATCGTTAAGCAGATTGCGAAATCTCAATTTATTGACGATGTGGTTATTCTTGCGATGGATGCGCCTTACGATGTCGAGGGGAATCTTGTCGAAGATCAGCTTGAAGTTTATGTGCCGAATAGATTCGTGGGCAAATCCGTGAAGAGCAGGAAAGGACTTCATTTTGGTTCAAGTGTACATCCCAACCGGAAGGACGCGCTGAAGGAGTTGGAGTGGTCGAAGAAAAATGGCGCAATATTTGTAAAGTGGTTGCCAAATATTCAGGGGATTGATCCGTCGGATGAAAGGTATCGTGATTACTATCTTAAGATGGCGGAATTAGATTTACCTCTTTTGACTCACGTCGGTGATGAAGATTCGTTTTCGCGGACCGATAATACTCTCGGTGATCCCAAGCTTCTCAAACTTCCTCTGGAATGTGGGGTGCAGATTATTGCGGCGCACGTTGCGAGCTCTGGTGAGCGAGAGGGAGTAGAGAATATCGAGCGCCTGTTGGAGATGATGCCCGAATTTCCGAATCTTTATGCCGATATTTCCACGTTAACACAGATGAATCGGAGTAGGTATTTGCCACAGGTCCTTAGCGATGAAAGGCTGAAAGGCCGTCTTATGTATGGAACTGACTACCCACTTACCAATACTCCGTTTGTGACGGCGTTACAGTTTCCGCTAAGGCTAACGATTAGGGAGATGGCTGATATCATGCTGACAAAGAACTCCTGGGATCGTGATGTGAAGCTCAAAGCGGCGCTCGGTTGTCCAAAAGAGGTATTTGAATTAAGTCGAAGCTTTTTGAAGCTCAGCTCGTGAGTGATAGAATCGCAAAGTTTGCGTTTTAATGTTTTTGGAAACGGATTTAATTTTCTCGGATCATGCTGTTGCGACTGGGAGTCTGAGCTCTGTTCCGAATGCCGAGAAAATGGGGCCTTGGATGGCGCTTAGCCTGAATTGAATGAGCTGCATTCGTGGCTACTTCGATTTTTTGTCGAAGTAACAGTATCCATTGAAAGAAATTGCCTGCTCTGAAAGCACCTAGGCTTCCGCGCATCACTATAAGATTATTTTGACTCTTATGGGTGAAGAGAGTTGGTAGCAAGCTGTTATCTGGCTTTAATCTTTGAGCGGAAAGTCTTTTTGAGAATACATCTGGCCGGCGGAGCGCTCAGAGGTTTCACGGCGGATTGCGGTGACGGTGGCCTCGGTAATTTTTGAAGCCCGGTTGGTCCAGTTAGCGCGGATAAAGGTTGAGATGTCAGCAATATCTCCGTCGTTGATGGACGGATTGACTCCAAGACCTGGCATGAAGGCTTGGGGAGTGAAGGTCTTCCCATTGATCAGGATAGGGCCGGTTAAGCCGTGAATAAGGATTTTCACGAGACGATCTTCGCTTCCGGTGACCCAATCGGAACCGTCGAGCTGGGGGCCAAGGTTAGGCAGTCCTGCACCATCTTGACCATGGCAACCTATGCAGGCTGCAGTAGTGCTATAAAGCTTCTCGCCCCGCATAAATGAGGCGAGGTGCTCTCCCTTAAGAAGGGTTTTTGGATCAATCTGCTTTTGTGGGCCGCGCTTGGATTCTTGGAGCCATTTGTCGAAGCTTTTCTCGCTGAAGCGACCTTTGTTAACCTTATCGAAAAGAATTGCAGTCCCGCTTAATCCGGAGATTGCGGCTTCTCGAACGAGTGATATTTTATGGTGCTCTTCGAGGAGAGAGACAAGAGCTTCCTGTGCAAGTGGGCTGGGAGTTGCGGCAAGAACACGAGCCTTATATGGAGCGGTCATTGCGGTGGCTTTCACAGCTGCAGTCGATGCCTCAAGCTTCATGAGTTCGCTGTCAGTCATTGAGAGCGCGGCGTAGAGTGCGCTTGAAACTAGCTCTTCGTTTGTGGAAGTGAGAGCTCCAACGAGGTGTTCGGCTTTGAGTGCTCCTAGGCCTTCGAGAGTCCAGATCAAGTGGATGCTCGTTAGCTCCCCAGCTGCACCGGTTGCAAGTGCCTCAATAATAGGTTTGGGATCAGAAGGACGGTCGATTAGCTCCTTCTGTGCGAGATCGCGAACTGCACCAATGGGGCTGTCTAGTTTTTTGATGAGGTCGATATCGGAGGCTTTCGTGAGGTCTTCGACTGTCGCGAGTCGCTTACTGGCCGAACGAATGCGATAAATGCGTCCGTGTCCGTATCCCGGACCTTCCAGTCCACGGCTGAGAGTTTGAGCACGAAGGTAGGTGGTCATGTAGGTCTTATGCTGTATGATGCCGTGATACATATCTAGAATGTAGAGTGACCCGTCTGGCGCATTATACATGTTGACCGGGCGAAACCGCTCGTCGGTGGAGGTTAGGAAGTCGCGATTGTCAAGCGGGTGAGAGCCCTTGAGCGTTCCATCCTTATCTTCAACGCCGATCATTTTGATGAGCTGGGCGGACGATTCACAGACAAAGCCGTTTTCGTTAACCGATGATGGCAGGTTGTTTCCACGATAGATTACCGGTCCGCAAGCCCCGGTGGCGTTGGTAAGCTTGAAGGTTTTAGGGTCAATGGTGTTTGAGCTGTAGCCGTTGTGCGAGGAAATGTAAGCACGGTTTAGGCCGGGAGTGACGCGGCCGGGAAAGACAGCGTTTGATCCAATACGCTCGGTTGTTTTGGCCTTCATTTTGGCCAATTTATTTCCGTTAAGAAGATTTGGAAGAACCCGATCTCCAATCAAAAGAGTACTGTTTGAGTTGTGGAAGAGGCGTCCGAAGTTATCTCGACTGATTCCCCACTGACCTCGGAAAGCGGTGGTGTCTTTGATGATTTTGTTCTCGCCGGGAATGAATTTAAAGCGTGCGTTCGACTTGGCATTATACAACCAATTGTCAATTCCCGACATCAAGCCGTTCGTCTTGTGTTCGACGTTACCGCCGGGGGCAAATTTATCGTCGACCACAACAGCCTTCCCCTTCGGTTTATCTCCGTTCCGAGCCACAAAGTAGAGATTATTTTGGTCACCGTAAAGAATGCCGCCGGGAACCAGAGAAATTGCGCGAGGGAGTACAATCTTGTCGAGAAAAGTGGTTCTCTTGTCTGCCTTTCCATCTCCGGTGGTATCCTCTAGGATCGCAATACGGCCAGTAGCCATGTTCTCAAGTTTGCCATCAATATCTGGCATGTAGCCGCGCATTTCGCAAACCCACATCCGACCGGAGGGATCGAAGGTTAGAGCGACTGGTTTGTCGACTAGTGGCTCTGCGGCAACAGGTTCGATGATGAATCCTTTTTCGATCGTAAAGGTCTTGAGTGCCTCTTCAACGGTCAGTACCGGAGCCGGCGGGATCAATTCTTCGGGGACAATTTTACCCATTTTATCGTGTCCTTTTCGATCGCCGTTTTGAGCGAGAGCAGGCAAAAGGCCGATAAGACC